>NZ_JAVJSQ010000021.1 GCF_040219335.1 Gimesia sp.
TGTGATATCAATATGCAGCAAATCCGGGTACAGCTGTAAGGACAGCAGGAACAGGACTAAGGGTGTGATTCCCAACAGTACCAGGATCAGGATCAGCCGGATGACCATGAAAGACTCTGCCCGATACGAGTCTGTTTCTTCCACGCTGCGTGACATTCTCGTCGCGGGAGTTTCCACGTAAGGTGTAATCTGTGAAGCACTCAGCCTCTCAAACGAACCCTGTGTGTGTCGCCTGATTATCCGGCGGGAACGGGTTTCATGATTTAATTTCATCAGCATGTTCAGCCCTCCTACATCAGGGACATTCGTGGATTGAAAACAACAAATCTCAATTTCAGTAGAGAAGCAAATCGCGGGCCAGAACAACAAAATCCGTTTTTTGTGAGGTGAACACGAAATTCTTCGCGCTGCTGGTTTTGATTGACAAAAGGGACCCCGGGGTCTATATTTGGTAAAAGATGCATCACTTATACATGTTTAAGTTCGAGGTTGAATCATGCAGCTTACCATCCAGACCGATTATGCGTTGCGGACGCTGATGTATCTCGCTTCACGCGATGATCGAGCGACTGTAGCAGAGGTCGCGGCCCTGTTTGATATTTCCGCCAATCACGTGGCGAAGGTTGTCAACCAGTTGTCTCGCCTGGGTTACATTCGCAGTGTGCGGGGCCTGGGAGGCGGGATCGAACTGGCGATGCCTCTATCCGAGATTCGACTGGGGGAGGTCATCGAACGCTTCGAAGGGAATCTGCATCTGCTGGAGTGTGTGGGAACGGAGGGCGTCTGTGTGATCCAGCCCTTCTGTAAATTGAAGGGGGTGCTGGCGGAAGCGGAACGGCTGCAACGGGAGTATCTCAACAGCGTGACCCTGGCAGATGTGGCGCCGTCCCGCAGACAGTTGAAACAGGTGACCTGAATCCCCCGGGACGCTCGTTTGAAATCGGCCGACAGGAACATGAAGAATGAAGCACCTTTCGAATAAGCCTCTGCAGGAAACAGTGGAGGGAGCACAGTTCGAAGTCCATTTACAGGCACTGATTGAATCTGTAGGCGATGCCGTTGTCAGTGTGGATCGCGAAGGTCGGTTTGTGTTATGGAATCCGGGGGCAGAACGACTTTTTGGCTATACAGCCGAAGAAGCGTTGAGGGAGACGTTGGATCTGATCATTCCAATGGATTCTCGTGCAGCGCACTGGGCGGGCTTTGAAGAAGCGATGCGTACCAATCAAACACGATTGGGCAGTTCTGTTATCAGGGTACCCATGTTAAGAAAGGATCAAAGCCGGTTTCCAGGTGCATTAACTGTCGGGATCGTGCGTGGTGCTCAAGGGCAGATCAGACAGATTGGTGCCATCATTCGCAATGAAGAGGCAAAGTAGAAGAATGCCTGTGAGGAATTTCAGGCTGCAGTCAGTCCACATAGATCAAATAGGCACGAATGCAGAAGGAGAATTTGTCTGGGTCGAAAATGGTGTTCCGCCGAAATGGGGTGATCAAGAGCTGCACTGGTTTTCCGAGATTGTACCACAGCGCAGATTGATGGACTGGTATGCGTTATCTCCCGACAGGTGGTATGAATTTGCCCGACTATTCAGATTACAGCTTAGAGAACAGACTTCGAAATGTGAGAAATTAAGGCAAATGGCGCAGAAGAGTCAGCTGAACCTGGTTTATCAACAGGGGACTCTGAAGCAGAACATCGCTACTGTTTTGGAAGGGTTTGTAATTGAACTGGAGTGCCAGCGGCGTTGGGAATCAGGCTTGATGATTGGCGGTTATACAAAACCAGTCAGGGAGCAGATCCTTGCGTTGGGGGGATTGTGGTTTACCAAGCATAAAACCTGGATGATGCCGGATGAGTCGAGCTGGAAGGTGATTGTTGATTTGCTCCCCGGTGATTTTTAAGTGCTCTGATGATGAGATGGGAAAGTGTGATGGATGCAGGTAGACGAAAATGGGCAGAACTGAGATTTATACTACAGGGGGCCATTCTGGTGGTGGTACTTTCCAGTCTGTTCCTGCTGCTGGAAGAGGTGCCTGCGGAAGAATCTCAGCAGAAAGCGGATCTTCCCAGACAGCTGCATTATCCGACAACCGCCGTTGAGGCCCGGGTCCGGGCACGCATCTTACACGAAACCGTGCATGGTGCGCTGCAGGTAATTCATCGGGACTTCTTCGAGGAAGAGGAGAGCCGGGTGATTCCCTCGCATTCGCTGGAAGATGTGTTTAAGGAACTGGAGCGGAGCCAGGGCATCAAGGTGCGCTGGCTGGCCGTGAACGCGCGGGCGATGAATGTCGACAATGAACCGCGGACGGAGTTTGAGAAACAGGCCGTCAAAGTGCTTTCGGCTGGGAAGGCCGAGTTTGAACAGGTCACCGACAAAGAGTATCAGTTTACGGGAAGCATCCGGCTGGCTTCACAGTGCCTGAAATGTCATCTGCCCATGCGAAAAAGTAACGAGGCGCGGGTGGCCGGGCTGGTCATCTCGATGCCCCTCAAAGCAGCGGACAAAGAGAAATGAGCCGGTCGAAGCATGCCGATTGCTATGTAACGGACTTGGACAATCCCCGTGAATCCCTCGAGATTCAGGGCACCAAACTTGATTTGTAAACAAGGTTAATTTAGATTCACGTCAGCCTTGACGGTTAGTTGCTTCGGTTTTTCGCATAGTCCCGGAGTAACGGGCCCGCCCAATGACTGGCGCTTAACTTATTGGGCGGGTCTTTTTTTGTATCCACTCAAGACAAGTGATTCCGAATGTTCGACGTAGTTTGAGATTTTCGCTGAGACGCACTTCATGTGCAGTGATTTACCAGGAGGCAGAGAGAACGATGAGAGCGATGCGAAACTGTCTGGTTGTTGTGATGTTGAGTGCCTGTCCCCTGGCCGTAGTTACGTTGGCCCAGCCTCCCGCGGAGGAGAAGGCGAAACAAAGTGCCTTCCCGAGGGAAGGAAAGCAAGACGCCTCAGAGAAAGCGGCTCCGCAGTTGTCACTGCCCGAGGCGCGTGAGCGCGCCCGACTGGCGCACCGTTTTTACTCGGCTACGCTGGACGCGATGCACCGGAGTTATTTCAACAGTGCGACAGCGCCGGTGCCGGCTCGTGTAATGGAGCGAATGTTTGCCGACCTGGAAGCGGATGAAAACATCAAAGCCCGTTGGATTGCCGTGAATGCCAACGCCATGAGTGTCGATCATGAGCCCGAAACGGAATTCGAAAAACAGGCAGCCCAGGAGATCGCAGCTGGGAAAGGAACTTATGAGCGGATCGAGAACGGCGTCTACCAGCGGGCAGGCGCCATTTCATTAATGAATCACGGCTGCCTGACCTGCCATCTCGGGTTTGGAAAAAAGAATACCAAAGATCGCTTCGCAGGCTTGATCATTTCCATCCCGGTTAAAGGCGCGCCCGTGAAAGCAAAGACGGGGAGTAACGGAAACTGAGTCGGAGATAAACTGCACGAAACTCGGAAACGGAATCTAAGCAGATTCGCTCTGCAATTAACGAAAATAAAATCGGCCAGGAGACATCGTCAGATCGACAATTCCCTCCTGGCCTTTTGTCGTTCATTTCTCGCTGAGCAGATGATCTGCTTGACTGCTCTTGTGGGAATAATTCACCTGATGCGGCAGCATTTCCTGATTGCCCTTCATGTCTTCTGCTGAGGTGACGAGGCGCAGGTTGCCGGACTCGGGAACAGGCAGGACGATTTCCCACTCCTGGAAGTTGGTTGCTGTGGGACGCACCGGTTGCTCATTCACTTTGACCTGTTTCACGTCGTAATTATCTGAGGTGACGCCGCGAACCAGGATTTGCCCGGATTGCTGCGGTTCGATGTGAGTGATGACCGTGACGGGGGGTAAATCGTCAATGGGTTCCAGGTCGAAGTAGTCTTTGAGCGAGTACGCATAGTCGGAGTCGCCGGCGGCACGCGGGAAGAAGACGGTGGTGTTGACTTCAGAAAAATTCAGACGCCGATACTCGTGCCGGTGCATGACACAACGCCATAATCCATAAGCACAATCGTGCAAGTCGAAATCTTCAATGCGAACACAGGGAGTCCCGCAGTGGAAGGCCCAGTGTGAATCCCAGACTTTAGTATTCCGCATCAGAAACGGATGCTGGTAGTCGGGGCCGATCCCTTCGACATCACTGTCTTCCTTGTTGAATCTTCCCCCGGCAAAACCGCCGAGGTTGATGGCAAACAGTCGCTGGCAGTGTGCTTCGTTTCCATCGAAGCGCACAAAGGGCAGAGTGCGAATATCGACTTCTTTCATGGAACCATCTTTTTGCAGGATGGGCAGGGTCGGGTTGAAATCTTTCCGTTCGACCACTTCAAAACGGAACCCGTCTTCATCACATTCGGCGGCGACGTTTCTGGTAAAGGTATTCAGGCTGTTAGCCCACCAGAACCCGGAGCCCAGGTTTAAATCGTAAGGCAGCACCTGCTTGGGAAGTGGTTTACCGCCCAGTGCCTGGACCGCCAGATTGCGGTCAAAGATATTATAAACTTCGGTTCCATCTTCCAGGAAAAATCCGTGACCGACACTTTTGTAACCGACGCAATCCTTGACCACCAGGTACTGGGTTCCGTGGACCGTGATCCAGCGGTTATGACTGTCCCAGACCGAGAGCCCCGTCAGACTGCTGCCACGCATGGAATCGCCGACAAGGTGATAGTGGATGGGGTATTTTCCGAGCGTGTCTTTTTTCCCCAGATGACGAAACTCGGCATAGCTGATGCTGCCCTTGGAATCAGCGTGATACATCGTGTGTCCGCGAATCCCTTCCGGGTCGGCTGACTCGACAATCACGTTACGGGAAAGGTTAGCCACTTCGGCCCGATATTCACCACTTCCCAGATGATCAAACTCCAGCGGTTTGTCGAAGCTGACGATCTGCCACTTCGAATCAAAGCCGCCCCAGTGCCGCATTTTGGTGATGACTCTTTCTTCCGTCGTGGGATTATCTGCGACACTGTTATCGTCGCCTGATTTTCGGTGCCGGGTGCCGATGTAGCCAAACTGTCTGGTGGTGCCCGAAAGAATGATGCGGTCTCCGACTTTCCAGCCGGGAAGGGGATACGGCATCACGACCCGCGCTTCACCCACTTTGGCAGTCTGATAAGGGAGCTTGACCCAGGTACGTTCCAGGGGAGCACCATGAATATCCATGCGACCGCCGCAGCAAATGATGGCCGGGCAGGTCTCTTTGTTCATGCCCTCAATGTAGTGCAGGCGGATGAGAGCCGTATGTTTCGCGGGGATGGGGGAATCAGGACGTCCCACTTCGAGGGTGGGGGCAGGACGCGCGAACGAAAATGCGTTCTTCGCGTTTTTTCCGTCCGACTCAACGACCATCTGACAATCAAAGCCTTCTTCACAGTAGTGATCGAGGTCTTCGATCCGAATCAGCCCGACTTCGAGTCGGGTATTGCGATCGGAAGCGAATTTGAGTGTTCCCGAGATCTGGATACCACGAATGACGTCTTTCGAATCCACATCATAGACGATCTGGTGATCACGCTGAATTAAGACCTGGGCACCCGCGCCAGGGACTTTGCCTCCCTGCCAGGTTTCAGCGGAAGACCATGGTCCGCTTTGAGCGGAATGAATGACTTTCATTTCTGCATGGTTATGCGTTTCATGTGCCAGCAGGGGCGAAGCTCCGATGACCAGACAGGTAAGTCCAGCGAGGAAATGCACGAGCAGATTTGATGGGAAATGATGCATGGAATCTCTTCTTAAAACGAATTGATAATTTTGGCTATATCCGGCTGCTGTAAGCAGGTTGTGTTATTCATCCAGTTGGTCAGCATCCTGCGTTTTACGCCTGCGGACCGGTCGTTTCGTCAATTGAACATTTTCGAGTTCGATCGGTGTCAACTGGTTATTTCCTTCTTCGACGGTAATGGTGATCTCTGAATCCTGGGGGATCGAATATTTTTTCCCCAGTTTGTTCCAGGGTTTGTCGGAATTCGGATTGTCGAACCAGAGGATCCCCACTTGATACTCGCCTGCGGGGGCGCCGTCGCCGTGCTGATAGGTGGTGAGCTGAAAATGCCCCTGTTCATTCACCTTGGCCCGTGGTCTGGTGCCCCGTGAATCAAATTCCTCGCCATCGGCAGGATAGAACACCATGACTGCTCCCGATGCCGGTTCTCCGTTGATGGTCAATATTCCCTCTACCGTCTGCAAATCAGGCCGCGGATCTTGATTTCCACAACCAGAGAACAGCAACAGGCTCAAGATCGCGATGCTGCAGGGGACATTGAAAACAGACGACTTCACGGAATCACTCCAGCTAAATGGTGGGGAAGGAATGTGGTAAGAGAACATTCCACAGGGGACGCCGCGGGCAGTTCCCCGGCGTCCTGAACTCAACCAGGTCAAAGCGTTGTTTAAAACTCGCCTACAACTTCTCCGCCTCCGTAAGTGCAGAGCGCGATAAAGGTGAGATTGCTCATGTTTTCGCTGAGGAAACGGACTGAACCATCGGCGAGTGCCACCTGCACGCCTCCTGTATGAAAGGAGAGGGGATTGGCCCACTTGTTGGTCGAGTTGATGAAGTTCGGCCCATAGCGTGTGACGCCATCGTCTTCAAAGCCATACATCCAGCCGGCACAGGGGCCTGCCCAGTAATCAAACCAGCCTCCAAACTCGGGGTTGTTCGTGACGAAGGTTCCCGAAGTGCGGTCCTTGTAAATCCACTGCGATCGTCCCGCTGATTCATGCACGATGATTGTGTTCGATGTGCCATCGACGATATCGCGAAACCGTTTCCCAGATCCACCGCCACCAAAGATCCCCAGATTGGAATCCGCGGTGGCACCAGGCACATACACCTGATGGGAGTTACTGTGAATTCCCCGCTGACCGGCGTAGTCCGAAGTAAATGCGCCTCGGTTGGCATCGATGGTCCAGCCGCTGGAGAGACGCATGCGTAATTCCGGCGTCATCTGTGTGCCACCTGGAGTAGACGGGCATTCAAAGAGTGTAAGTTTGGTTTCGATCGCATCCTGGTTTTCGGTATCCCAGAAGGAGTAATCGTGGTTGTAGATGTTTCCGAGAGATGCCTGATCGAAATAGCTCAATGTCTGTGGGATCCAACTGTTGTAGTGAAAGGATCCATCAGCGCGCTGTCCGTAGTAAGTCTCTAACGGAAAGATCTGGTGGGTGCCTGCGTAGTTGTGCAAAGCCAGCCCGATCTGTTTGAGGTTATTCTTACATTGCGTACGTCGCGCCGCTTCACGCGCCTGCTGAACGGCAGGGAGTAACAGTGCAATGAGGATTGCGATAATCGCGATCACGACCAGCAACTCAATTAAAGTGAACCCGCGGCGCGCACGGTTGGATTGCGAACAGGACATGGGAATCTCCGGAGTAGATCTTAAATCGACAACACACAGGCAAACTGTTTCAGTCGCGGGGTTGTCTGGAAGCAATTCCGGTGGGGCTGGCATCGCTGAGATGTTGGCAGGGAATCACAACAGGAATGATTTCTGTTTTGGTTGAGAGTGAGATTCAGTCTCACTACCAAGAGGATAGTCGGTCAGCATTTGAATGCAAGGGGGATCGTTAGAGATCCCTGAAAAAAAGGCATTCTGGATCAATACGTCTTTTGATAGCCGGCTGTTTCTCAGCTTTTGTGACTGATTTTAGACCAGGAAAACCATCGAAGTGAACTGGTCTCTCTCGTTTCGCTCGCGTTCGCGGCTGGGGACCCGGGCAACCACCAGTTCTTGTGTGTAAGGTGCTGATATTAAGCCGCTTACGCCGTTTCCAGTCGTCTCACCATTCTCAGTTCAATGTGTTCCTGTTTCAGACCGGCGTCTTTGAAGAAGAAATCGGCAGTTTTCCGGAATTCGATTGCACTGCGTGCAATCATTCATCGCCAAGTCTGGTGTGAGCCATTTCATTAAGAGGATACGACGATGAAAAATAACCAGAGACGATTCGAAACGTTGACCCGTTTGACACGACGGCTGCACCAGAGCCTCTTTGCCAGACCACGACGACAGTCTGCTGCCCGGGCACAGCAGCAACGCTTTCAGCCGGCGAACTGTCAGATTGAAACTCTGGAAGACCGCAGGCTGCTCACCGCCGCCTTTTCGGAGTTGCACAATCCGAATCCCAGTGATAATTCCGACTTTGGTGACTCCGTGGTCACGCTGAGTACGGGCAATATTGTTGTCACAGATCCGAATTATGATGGCTGGAGAGGAGCCGTCTATTTGTTTGACGGTCAGACGGGGGACTTGATCAGCACGCTTACGGGAGACACGCGCCATGAACGAGTCGGTATTGGCGGGATAACGGCGTTACCCAACGGGAATTTCGTGGTGAGCAGTCCGAAGTGGAGCGGTGGCAATATGGGCTCGGAAGTGGGGGCGGCCACGTTAGTCAATGGTGTGACTGGCCTGAACGGAGTCATCTCTACGGCGAACAGCCTGGTGGGAAGTTCTGAGGATGACGGCTATGGAGGCGGACGAATTCTGGTTTTGGAGAACGGTAATTACGTGGTCACCAATCCTGGCTGGGATTATGGTGAGATATCCAATGTCGGCGCCGTCACGTTTGGTGATGCGACCACCGGTGTGACTGGTGTGATCTCGGCGGCGAACAGTCTGATCGGTGCCAGTGAGCATGATCGTATTGGACATCACTACGGCAATGATACGGGAATCAAACTGCTGGCGAACGGGAATTACCTCGTCGGCAGTCCGTTCTGGGATAACGGATCCAGCGAAGACGCCGGCGCGTTGACCTGGGGGAATGGCACGACGGGGACAGTCGGTATTGTCTCATCAGCAAACAGCCTGGTCGGTTCTACCACAGATGATTTTGTGGGAGACTTCACCAATGGCGATGTAAACATCACCTTACTGGCCAATGGAAACTATGTGCTCACCAGCCCGACCTGGGATAACGGAACAGTGACTGATGCGGGAGCCGTGACATTCGGTGATGGAACCACGGGAGTGGCCGGTGAGATTTCCTCGGCCAATAGCCTGGTGGGAACGACGGCCGGCGACAAGGTGGGAGCCCTGTATTACCTCACTTCCAGTGTGACAGAACTTGCGAATGGCAATTACGTTGTGTCCAGTCCCACCTGGGACAATGGTACGGTGGTCGATGCGGGGGCCGTGACGTTTGGCAGTGGCACGACTGGTGTTTCCGGAGTCATTTCCGCGACGAACAGTCTCGTCGGCGTGACGAAAAATGATCGTCTGGGGCGAAATGGACTCAATACAAACGGTGTGACGCCCCTTTCCAACGGAAATTATGTCGTCAGCAGTCCGGGTTGGAACAATGGTTCGATTGCGGGGGCGGGAGCGGCGACGTTTGGTGATGGAACTACGGGCATCAGTGGTGTGATCACTGCCGACAACAGTCTCGTCGGTACGACGAAAAATGACCTGGTGGGATACGCCGGGGTCACGGCATTGACCAACGGGAACTATGTGGTGAGCAGTCCTGCCTGGAGTGACGATTTTGAATTGGCAGTTGGTGCTGTTACGTTTGGAAACGGCACTACCGGAATTACCGGGGCGATTTCGTCCGCCAACAGTCTGGTCGGCTCCGGTGGTGCGGATAACGTGGGCCGGGGAGGCGTTGTTGCACTTCCCAATGGTAATTATGTCGCCGTCAGCAATTACTGGTCACGCAAAAAAGGGGCCGTCACTTTTGGGAATGGAACGACTGGAATTACAGGCATTCTTTCAGCTGAGAACAGTCTGGTCGGTACGAGGGATCTATCTTACGTCGGTATGGACGGTGTGACCGTGCTCGCGAACGGGAATTATGTGGTCGTCAGTACGGAATGGGCGAATGCCGAGAATTATGATCTGGGAGCAGTCACCTGGGGGAGTGGAACCGCTGGCGTTCAGGGGGTCGTCTCAGCGGCCAATAGTTTAGTGGGAACCAAACGAGGCGATCATATAGGCTCTGATGGTGTCGTGGCTTTGACGAACGGAAACTATGTGGTCAGTAGTTCGGGCTGGGACAATGGTGCGATCATTGATGCGGGAGCCGTGACCTTCGGTAATGGGACCACCGGCAGCAGTGGACAGGTCTCATCCACCAACAGCCTGGTCGGTTCCACGACTGATGATCAGTTAGGTTACCATTATTACTCGGGGCACTCCGTAACAGCACTTGCCAATGGGAACTATGTCGTTGTGAGTACAGAATGGGACCATGGTTCGATTGTAGATGCCGGGGCAGTGACGTTTGGCGATGGCACGACGGGCATCAGCGGTGAGATCACCTCTGACAACAGCCTGGTGGGAGCGCATGAGGATGACCAGGTGGGAGATCACCGGGCGGGGGTTTCCGGAGTGACGGCACTGCCTAACGGAAACTACCTGGTTACCAGTGCATACTGGGACAATGGTTCTATCGATGAAGGTGGGGGAGTCACCTTCGCTGATGGCACCACAGGGGTGACTGGTTTTCTAACGTCGAGCAACAGTGTGGCATCGGAATTGGGAGACAGTTTTTTGATTAAACTCGTGCGGGATGATGTGAATCAGAGTTTCCTGGTGGCCTACGAGGAAGAAGACACGATCTGGGTCGGTTCGCAGGTTGATGGCTTTAGAGGGACGACCTTTGATCTGATCGAAGATGTGGTCGTTTCAGAGCATGATCCGGAAGAGACGATCGATCTTTCCGGACTGGAACCTGTCACCGAGGGGCCCGTGATCTGGTCGGCTACATCTGATAATCCGGATGTGATTCCCGATTCCGGGCTGACTGTGCTGGATGAGGGGGGCAGGCCGCGATTGCGCGTCTCGCCGCTGACAGGCAGGACCGGCACTGCTGAGATCACCGTGCAGGTTGAAGATGGGGGCCTGGATCATGATCTGACGACTCCCGAAGATAATGGCACGTTCCAGCGTTCCTTTGTTTTCACGATTAACGCGATCGAAGAGTCGACGGAGGAAACTCTCGCGTTGCGAGTCGTAGAGACGCCAACCGACGTGGATGCCAACGGGGAAGCGGCTGCTCTGCCTGGGAATGCAACCTGGATCGGTGAGTGGACCGAGTACTGGGTGGAGATCTGGGTGCAGACCGAAAATCTGAGCAGCGCGGGAGTGGCCCTGGTTGGACTTGAGCTGGAGTATCAGACCGCTGCGACTTCCGCGACTGAAATTCAGTTTGGCCCCGCATTCACTCAGAACCAGTCCGGCACAATTGACGATGTGAATGGCGTCATCAGTCAACTGGCGGCGGTCACTGAGACGGTTGATTTGGGTGTCGACAAACAACTGCTGTTTGCCCGCATCAAATTTGAGGCGCTCGTGCAGGATGAACTGGCTCTGGATCTGGCGGGGCACAGCCTGAGTTCGGAGACTCTGTCGTTCGAGATTACGAGCTCGCTGGTGGGGCTGGGGACCGGGCATGTGGTCGAACCTCTGAACATCGAACATGCCCAAACGGAGATCTGGGCCAATCCCTATGACCTGAATGACGATGGTCAAATCAGTTTCCAGGACCTGCTGCGGTTTGCCAGCGTGTATGGGGCTGTGCCGAGTGAGTCAGGTTCCGATTATGCCTGGCTGGCCGATCTGAATCAGGATGGTCGGGTCAATTTCCGAGACCTGGTCCTGTTTGCGGGTAATTACGGAAAGAACAAACTGCAGAAAGTGAGACCGACTCCGGTTCATTATCCGGACAATTACCCTTACGGCTGGAATCAGCAGCTGCAGGCTGCAAGTCAGCCCGTTGTCGTTTCGACAGCAGCCTCACTGACTCAGTCCAAGGCAGATGTAATGCGGGAGAGTGCCGTTGAGGAATTGAGTCCGCGTCTGTCGTCAACAGAACAACAGAAACTGGAAGAGGTACAGGTCGAAGTCGTCGATCTGGCAGGGACGACGTTGGGACAGGTCGTCGGAGACACGATTTATCTCGACGTAAATGCGGCGGGACATGGCTGGTTCATCGATGACACGCCCCGGGATCACAGCGAATTTCAGGCAGACAGTTCCCTGTCATTGATTGCACTGCCGGGCAGTGAAGCGGCGGGGCTGATTGATCTCTGGACGGTCATTCGTCACGAACTGGGGCACCTGCTGGGCGATGAGCACGCCGAGGAGGGAATTATGGATTCGGTACTGGCGCCGGGAGAGCGGAAACTGCCGGACTGGAATGCTGAGACCGATGACTTCTTTGCTTCACTGAATGCAGACTCGGAGTTGCTGGCATTCTGATGTGTTTTGCTCTACTCCGGCTTGCCGATGGTGTTTGTGAAAAACATAAGCGCTTCCTGAAATGCGAATTCGTGATGTCCGGGGGGCGCGCTGAATTTGGGGGTTTTGCCTCCGACCTGTTGATACAGGGGAGTGATCAGCTTGAGACAGCGTTTCGCTTCGGCGGGGCTGAAGCCGTCCGAGACCGCGTTAGAGATATGCAGCGGACGGGGGGTGACCAGCAGAGCCATCTCGGGGAGGTCGAATTTGGGGAGCAGGCCGGGAATGGCGCCGCAGTGACAGTGGCGCTGACGGTCGCGGATGAAGGAGACGCGCATGCTGCCGAAAATTCCCTGGACGGAAGTGGCTGCGATTCGTGGTTCGAAGGCGGCGGCGGAGAGCGCGAGCAGTCCCCCTGTTGAGACGCCGGTCGCACCGACTTTGGCCGGATTCACCTGCGGATCCGCAAACACGTGCTGCAGCAGGATCTGCTGGTGGGCAAACAGCAGGCCGTACCAGCTATAGCCATCCAGGCGTAACAGGTGATCCAGTTCATGGTGCCGGTCGCTGCCTGGTTCCATGCCGACGTTCTCCATCGCATACACAAGGTATCCCTGTTCGGCAAACTGAGCGGCACAGGCATGCTGATAGCTGTTCGGCTCGGAGAGAATCTGGCTGACTTTGCCATGCCCCATGAAACAGACAATGGTTGGCAGCTTTTTTCCTGGCTTAGTCGGAGGAGCGAGACGGAAGAAGCGAAAGATCCGATGGCCATCATGGTAGACGGCGAATTCCTGTTGATGGAACATGCCTCGATCTAAGGCTGCCCCCACCGGTTTGATTGTGAGCTTTCCCGGATAAGGATAGACGAGCTGTTCCTGGAAGGCCTGGCGTTGCGACTCCTGCCACTGGGCCCATTGACGGTTGTTTTGAAATTCGGGTACTTGCAGCGGACGGGCGCGGGTGGCCTCGGCCTCGTAAGAGTAAGTGGAGGGCACGTTGATTGGTCCGGAGGTGCCTGCCTGAAAACCGGGAACCTGACTGGCGGCGTTCGCGTCCATAATCGCCAGGCATAACCACCAGGGGGGCAGTCCCGAGAGTTTCTGGCCGGCCTGGAATTCACAGAAATAGATTGAAGCGAAGTGAGGTTTGTCTTTCACGGTGCCATTACTCGTGCCCCGATAGGCGGCGTTATCGAGTTTTCGCCAGCCATGGTCGCGGGGAGAGCGTCCCTGGGGGAAAGACCAGGCACCGGTGTTGTTGTATTCAAGCGCCGCGAAGACCACAGTTGGCTTTTTGAACTGCAGTTCGACACGCTGGCCGCTACCGCCATCAAACAGATAGCGAGGCTGTCCCTGCAGTTCCTGTGGTAACGCGAGCATCTGGTAATCGCGATTCAAAAATGTGTTCTCATCTACGCCACTGATTCCGGGGACCAGTGGCGAGCCTGCGGTTTTCTCAATCAGATTGTTCAGCTTCGCAGAGACTTTCTGGCTGGCTTTGAGTTGCTTTAACGTGGCCTGCAGGGTGGCGACGTCATCGACGAGCAACGAAGCGGGGTTGTGTTTGAGTAGGGGGATGATTTCATCTGGTTTGCCCGTGGAGCCGTTGAGGTGCAGTTTGACTCCCTGACGTTTGATGGCGGGGACGAGTGACTCATCGTCGAGCCAGCGGGGCCAGAGGCGGATATATTCCACGCCTGCCTGGGCGAAGGCATCGATGGATTCGGGATCAGGAATGAAGCCCAGTTGCTGCGCCTGGGGTAGCAGTTTACGAAACAGCTGCGCCTGTTCCAGGCTTCTGACGCCGACGATGGTCTGCCGCGGATCGCCCTGTTCGCGCACCGTTTTCGCGACCGCTTCGGCATAAGCGGTGCCTTGTTCCTTGAGGTCCAGCAGTACGTTGATTTTTCCCCGACAGAGCTGCAGGGCTTCTCCCAGAGTGGGGATTCGTTCGCCCGCGTATGCTTTGTTGAATGCAGAACCGGCGTCGAGCTGTTTTAGCTGAGACATGGTTAGCTCGGTGGCCACTCCAGTGCCGTCGGTGGTGCGATCGAGTTTGGCATCGTGGAGCAGGAAGAGCGTGCCATCTTTGCTGGTCCTTACATCGATCTCGACGGCGGTCGCTTTCAATACGATGGCCCGCTGCAAAGCAGACAGTGTGTTCTCGGGCCGGTCACTGCTGGCACCGCGATGTGCCACGATCTGTTGGAGAGTGTCAACGGCTGCTCCCGGATCTGATTCTCCCGGGAAGCTCCAGGCCAGGGGGGAAAGCAGCGTCGTCAGACAGACTGCCAGCACGCAGTAAAGTGAGTGTCTCATCGTGAAAACCTTTGATATTCCAGCTGTAAAGAGGACCAGCTGTCCTCCTGAATTCCGATAACAATTGCGCTGTTTATAACGTACCTAAGGACCTGGTGTTGAGCAAATCATCCGCTGGTGATACGGCACAATATTCATAGACTCTTCATGCAGTATCCAGGAACGAACCAGTATCGGGGGAGAAGCTGGAAACTCAGCTTTCCCGGTTGGTGCCGATCTGTATGATTTGTCAGTTCCTGTTTCACAAAGTGATCGGGGGAGTGGTTTGTGGTTCATCCAGTCAGACCATCTTGTCGAACGGCGTGGGGGCGTCAAGCGGAAAGTATGAGTCGAGATCTTCTGAAAGTTCAGTGAGGTGGGTGTGAGTCTGCTGCGAAATGCTCTGAATGTGCTCCGAAATGATTTGAAAAGGAACGAGACATTGGGAACCGGTTCATTTTGTGCTGGTGAAAAACTGGAAAAATCGACGCCGATTCAGGTGCTTCTGAGTCACTTGTGCGTCGTGTTCCGGTGCACGCATCATCCGCCTCGCGCGCGAAGCACAATTACACAAGAATAGGATTCGGGAAGTGCCGATCAAGGGCATTCTATTCAGTTCTGGAGACAGAACTGCACTGGATATCGGGAAGGAGATTGAGCGCATGCTGAAAATTCATGAACGTGAGGGTAGTGAAGGTGAATCGACAGCCTCTACAGAACTTACCTCCGGTGGACTGGGGGACTGTGCACACGATATACTTTTAAGCAGCCGTGCGGGATACAGTGATTGTGACTCACACGGTAGTTTGTTTTTGTCTACAGAGTCTTCAACGTGTTTTACAACTGGGATGTTCATGAATCGTCTACTGCAAGTCCTCACCATTACACTTGTCTCCTGGCTGCTTGTGGGACCGCTGGCTGCGGAGCTCACGCGCTTTGAAATTACCGTACGCGAACCGTTTGCCGATGGTCAGAAATTTGGGCCTGTCGGAGAGTACGAACGGATTAAGGGCCGCGTGTATTATGAACTCGATCCCGAATTGCCACAAAATCAGAACGTTGTCGATCTGAAGCTGGCACCGCGCAACAAAGCGGGCCGCGTGGAACTGTCGGCGGATCTAATCATTCTGGCGCCTAAGGATTTGAGCAAAGGCAACGGGGCGCTGCTGTATGATGTCAATAATCGGGGCAACCTGACTGCCTTGCGGATGTTAAACTTCGCTTCGGGGGGGAATGATCCCCAAACGCAGAAACAGGCGGGTGACGGTTTTCTGATGCGAGAGGGCTTCACCTACGTTTCCAGCGGCTGGGACGGAGAGCTGCTGCCGGGAAGCAGTCGTCTGAGGCTCGTTCCCCCGGTGATTCAGCAGCCGATCACTGGAAAAGTCCGTTGTGAAATCGTGCCGGGCAAGGACACCACGCGGACTGTGGTCAACTGGGCGAACCATGGTTCCTATCGTCCGACGGCCAAGGGGCTCCAGGAGGCGACGTTGACGCATCGTCTGCTGGCCAGTCATCCTCGGGTGCCGATTCCCCGTTCGGAGTGGAAGCTGCATGTCACGGAAGTCGACAGCGATTCGCACGCACAACTGCCGAAAGTGGAACTCGAGTATCCCGCCGGGCTGAAGAAGCTGCAGATCTACGAACTGATTTATGAGGCCCAGAATCCCGTCGTGATGGGAACCGGCTTCACCGCGGTACGCGATCTGGTTTCGGCTTTGAAGCAGGGGACGGGCGAGGGCAATCCGTTACTGGTCGAAGGCAAGCCTGTGATCGAACGGGCGCACTCTTTTGGTGTCTCACAAAGCGGTCGTTTTTTACGCGAGATGATGTACTGGGGCTTCAATGAAGACGAAGCGGGGCAGCGGGTCTTCGAGGGGATCATTCCTCACGTCTCCGGATCAGGGATGGGATCGTTTAACCATCGTTTTGCCCAGCCCACCCGGCATGCGGGACAGCATGACCATCACGATTACCCGCCGGACCGTTTCCCCTTTGCTTATGCTGCCCAGAAGGATCCGCTGTCGGGGCTGACTGAGGGAATTCTAACCCGGTCCGAAGCCAGCGGTACTGCACCCCTGGTGATGCATACGCAGTCTTCTTCGGAGTACTGGAACCGCAGCGGTTCACTGTCGCATACCGATCCTCTGGGGACTACTGATGTTGCGCTGCCTGAGAATGTGCGGTTCTATATCATCGGCGGGACGCAGCATGGTCCGAGCCGATTCACGACCGAGAAAGGGGATGGTCAGACGGCTCCCAATCCCGCGGATTACAAACCGTTCCTGCGTGCCTTGCTGCTCTCGCTCGATAACTGGGCGAAAGAGGGAACCGCGCCTCCGGCCAGCGTCTATCCGAAGATCAGTAAAGGGACGCTGGTGAGCTGGACTCAGAATGCTACCGGGTTTCCAGAGATTCCCGGCATTCGTTATCCGGGTGTCATTCAGCAACCTGCTTACCTGGATTTCGGTCCCCGCTGGCAGAAGGAACGTATCGTGGATCTGCAACCTCCCTTGCCGCGCGGCGATTACAGGGTACTCGTTCCTCGATCCGGGCCGGATGGGAATGAACTGGGATGTCTGTCGGCTCCCGAGGTCGCGGTGCCGGTGGCCACTTATGCCAGTTGGCGCTTACGCAGCGAGAACGGTCCGGCCGCCAACCAGCTTTACAGTCTGTCGGGTTCGTATATTCCCTTTCCGTTGACGAAAGCAGAACGCGAACAACGGGGAGATCCCCGAGCGTCGGTCGAAGAACGTTATGGCACCCTGGCAGCATATCTTGAACAGCTGGCCGCCCAATGCGAGGCTTATGAGAAAGCAGGCTATCTGCTGCAGGAAGATAGAGAGCGGATTCTGCAATCGCAGCGTGAGCGGGTGGTACCGCTGTTTGCGAAAATCAATGCGAAAGCAGAACCCGCAGAGCAGGGTAAGTGAGGTCCGTCATGACATTGATTACACCTGTCTGTACTTTCTGCAGACAGGTGTAATGCTGCGCCGAGGGGAGTTTTATCTACTTCCCTGATGAGCTCTGATTGTGAGTGGTGTGTGTCTGTAACTACTGACTATTAAAGGGGATGTCTGAAATTGTTTCTGTTATGGTGATGTTTCTGACCTGCGATCTTTGTCAGAAATCTGCAGATTCTTTTCAAAACGCGACCTGAAATCAACTTTGAGTGTACGATTACTTATAGAACCGAAACATCGCGAGTTGGCTTGCCTCGAATGCTGGTTGAAATATTTCATGGAACAGAAAAAACAGGAACTGCAGTTCACAACATTGCTGACGGCCCATCGTCGTCAGTTGTATGCGTTTATCTACTCGCTGCTGACCGATCATACGGACGCGGAAGATGTCTACCAGCGCTGCAGCATGATCCTGTGGGACAAGTTTGATCAGTTTGACGCGGAATGCGATTTTCTGCCCTGGGCCATGGGCATCGCCTTTTATGAAGTGAAAAACTTCCTGCGCGTCTCGTCCCGTGATCGGCACCATTTCTCCGAACAGTTGCTGAACCAGCTCTTTGAGCGAATGCAGGGCAGCAGTGCTCCCAATGTGCAACTCTCATCGTTGGAGAAGTGTTTGAAGTCTCTGCGTCAGAAGGATCTGTGGCTGGTGCAGCAGGTTTACTGGGAACGACGAAAATGTGCGTCCGTGGCGGAGGAGATGGGAATGAAAATCAACGCCCTCTATGACCGGGTGGGCCGCATCCGCAGTCAGTTGAGAGACTGTGTGCTGCGACGTGTGTCGGAGGTGGAACATGCCTGAAAAAGAACAACGGAACGTAGCAGAATTTCAGCGGCTGTTACATCGGCTCGCCGACGGTTCGCTCGATCAGACGGAAACAGAACAGCTGGAGTCGTTGCTGCTGGATCAGCCGGAACGTCAGACACAGTACCTGGAACTGATGTGTCTCGATGCTTCCCTGATGGAGCTGGGGGAAATCAGCAGAAGTGTCCCCGACTATAACATCAGTTACCCGCAAGAGAAGAAATCGGTCCCCTGGGGCGTGTGGATGCTGACAGTTTGTGCCGTGGCCTGCCTGGTCGTGGCGGCTGTCCTCTTTGTTTCCACAGGCAATGAACTCAAAAGCAAGGTAGCGCAACAGGAAGTCCCGACGCAACAGGAAGTCCCCGCACCACTGTCTGGCTCTCACCAGACCGCCGACAAACAGCCAGCGCAGGAACAATTCTCTAAAGCGACATTGATCGCAGGACACCGGGCGGTCTTCCGAGGAACACATTATCCCACGCTGACGGGCAGTCGCCTGCGGTTCGCTGAGAACTATATGCTGCAGGACGGCATGGTCAAAATCCGCTTTGCCTCGGGAGCGGAAGTGATTCTCAAAGCACCCGCACTGTTCCAGGTGGCGGATGAAGAGGAACTGGTAGTGAACCTCGGCAAGTGCTCGGTCTATGCACCCGAGGGGGCCGAAGGTTTTAAAGTCAGCACGCCGACCAGTAATGTGGTTGACCTGGGGACGCGTTTTTCCGTGACGGTTACTGAAGACGGTGCCTCGAATGTGGCCGTTGTGGATGGTGAGGCGGAAGTCTCTTCGCTGAGCGATCCCCGCAAAAAGCGTCTGCTCAAAGGGGAGACCGCTTATGTGGGTACCGACCTGAATGTAATGGACGGAGACCGCGAGCAGTCGCCTCAAGACTATATCGACGCCATCCCCGACCACCTGATTGCTTATGAATCGATTCCGGATGAACAGGGGCGGGCAAAGTCGCTGGCGTCTGTCTCCGTGCAGCGGGCGGGAGTGCAGCGCATTTATCAGGCCGACGATTTCATTCTGCCGGTCGTCAATCATTACCGGCCCGGCTCTCATGCGTTCGGGGTCGTTCCCGCCGAGTCTCCCGCTGAGGAATTTAACCGGTTCGGCCCGATGAATCTGTTGTTTGCTTCGGGTTTCATCAACCCGGGCGGAGAGAAAGAAGTGCACCAGGGCGAATTTCAACTGGGACGCAACGGTACCCCCGGCATGAACCTGGTTTTCGATCAACCGGTGGTGAATGGACCTGGTCCTGACCTGATTATTTTCGATGCCCAGTCGATTGCCCACTCACTGGAGGGGGATGTGTTCCATTTGTACCCGCAGACCGATCACCCGACTGCCCGGCCGATAACGGTGCGGAAGTATGACATCGATGGTCATTCCGAGCAGGCACAGATCATGACCGGCTGCCGTTTGACCCAGTTGAGTCCCGATTTCGCCGACGATGGAACGCCGCTGCCAATCGTAGCACGCTCGCAACTGGTGCATCAGGTTCCCTCGCGGCTGTTTGCCGTCGGGATTGATCTGGATGACATGCAGATTCCGCCGGGCGGATCGATTACCGGACTGTTCCTGCAAGATGCCCAGGACGACGCCGACCGGATTGACCCGGTAGTCATTGTTGGACTTCCCCCCCGTTAAATATTGCTTACACCCTGGAATATTATGCTTCAAAGATTCACAACAACCGTGTGCTGGCTTTTCATGACTCTGCTGACGATGTCTGCGGCAAACGCTGCTGATATCTCGCCGGAAATGATGAAGTTCTTCGAGAACGAAGTCCGTCCGCTGCTGGCGGAACATTGCTGGTCCTGTCATGGGGCCAAGGAACAGAAAGGCGACCTGCGACTCGACACGCGCGGCCACACTCTGCTGGGAGGCGAGTCGGGCACTTCTGTGGTTCCGGGCAAGCCGGAGAAAAGTTTGCTGATTGAGGCGGTGCGTTATGAATCGTACGAGATGCCGCCCGCGGGAAAACTGCCAGAGCAGCAGATCAAGATCCTCGAAAAATGGGTTGCGCTGGGTGCACCATGGCCCGGGGCCGACGATACGGTTCCGCTGCGCAAAGAGCGGGGGCCCCGGTTTACTGCAGAAGACCGCGCCTGGTGGGCGATTCAGCCTCTGCAGGCTGTGACAGTCCCTGCCGCGACCGGTGACGGGAGCAAAAACGAAATCGACCGGTTCATCCTCGCTCGTCAAAAAAAGCAGGGGTTAACACTGGCTCCGGAGGCGGATCGGGAGTCGTTAATCCGACGGGTCTATTTCGATTTGCACGGCCTGCCTCCCACGCCACAGGAGGTGCAGGAGTTTGTGCAGGATCAGCGTCCCGATGCCTACGAGCGGCTGGTCGATCGTCTGCTGGCCAGTCCGCGTTATGGCGAACGCTGGGCCCGGCACTGGCTCGATGTGGTTCGCTATGCGGATTCCGACGGCTACCGGGCCGACGGCTATCGTTCAAATGCCTGGCGCTATCGCGATTATGTGATCCGGTCGCTGAATGAGGATAAGCCTTACAGTCAGTTCGTGCTGGAACAGCTGGCGGGAGACGAGCTGTTTCCTGGTGACGTCGACGCCCAGATCGCCACCGGCTTTCTGACGCACGGGATTTATGAGTGGAACAGCCGTGATGTCGCCGGTCAGTGGGATATCATGTTGAACGAATTGACGGACACGGTCGGCGATGTCTTCCTCGGCGTGGGGATGCAATGTGCCCGCTGTCACGATCACAAGTTTGATCCCGTGCTGCAGAAGGACTATTTCCAGTTACGCGCCTTCTTCGAACCGATTCTGATTGAGACCGCCCAGGAAGTGGGGACGCCGGAGCAACTGAAACAATACCGCAGTGAACTGAGTGCCTGGGAGCAGGCGACCAAAGCGATTCGCGATGAGCTCGCGGTACTGGAAGCCCCGTATCGGAAGAAAGCCCGGGCTGTCATCATCTCTTTTCCGCCTGATATCCAGGCGATGATTCACAAACCGGAAGAGAAACGGTCTCCACGGGAACAGCAGCTGGTCGAGCTGGCATGGCGGCAGGTAGAGCACAACTACCGGAATCTCGACAAACAGCTGAAGGGAGATGCGAAAGAAAAGATTTTGGCCCTGAGGCGTAAGCTGGCGAAGTTCGATCAACTGAAGCCGGAACCGCTGCCGCTGGCACAGCAGGTCCGGGATGTCGGGGCGCAGGCGCCTCAGACCAGGATTCCCAAGAAACGGACCGAATGCGACCCCGGTTTCCTGACGATTCTGGAAACACCGGCGGACGATTATTATGGCGCGCCGCAGCCGGGGACTACCAGTCGCAGGACCGCGTTGGCCCGCTGGCTCACGCAGGACAGTAACCCGTTATCGACGCGGGTGATCGTCAATCGCATCTGGCAATATCACTTTGGCAAAGGGCTGGCGCCGCACAGCAGCGATTTAGGTCGACTGGGTGGCCCGCCTTCGCATCCCGAATTGCTGGACTGGCTGACACAGCGGTTTCTGAACGGAGGCTGGCGGTTCAAGAGTCTGCACCGTCTGATCGTCACCTCAGCCACCTATCGACAGTCGACGCAGCATCCTCAGGAAGCGTCGATGTTCGCCCTCGATCCTGCCAACAAATATTACTGGTGTGCGGAGACACGCCGCCTGGATGCGGAACAGATTCGCGATTCGATCCTGGCGGTGACCGGCCAGCTGGATCTCAAGGCGGGCGGCCCCGGTGTGACTCCCAGCGTCCCTCGCCGGTCCATCTATTTGCGGATGATGCGCAACAGCCGTGATCCATTGCTGCAGGTGTTCGACATGCCCCGGTTCTTCACCAGCGTGTCGGCCCGCGATACGACAACCTCTCCCGTGCAGTCACTGCAGCTGTTCAACAGCCAGCAGATGCTGCGGTTCGCCGATCAGCTTGCGCAACGGGCCTTCCAGGAAGCGGCCGCTGTTCCCTCAGCCGATCAGGAAGAGTTGGCTCTGAGGCGCGCGTGGCAAATCGCCTTCGGGAGACCGGTGACCTCGGGTGAACTGTCACAGGCCCGGGAGTTTCTCGATCGTGAATCCAGACTGCTGTCGGAACAGAAACCGACCGTCGATCTGCAGCAGTTCGAAACCGCGACGATGCCTTACCGCAACGGGCAGTCGGTGGTGTTTCACGCCGATAAGCCCTCTTCGTTCTATGTCGCCGATAACCGGCGGCTGACGCCGAATGATTTTACCATTGAAGCCTACTTCCAGATTAAGTCGATCTATGAATCCGGGGCGGTGCGGACGATTGTTTCGAAGTGGAGCGGCAAGGTATCTGAGCCGGGCTGGCTGTTTGGCGTGACGGGCCGCGGTTCGCGCCGCAAGCCGCAAACGCTGGTCTTTCGGACCTATGGTAAAAAGCGGAACGGAAAGCTGGGCGACGAAATTGTCTTTTCGGATCAGCATATTGAATTCAATACGCCCTATTATGCCGCGGTCAGTTTTCATGTGACGGACGAACGGGCCGGCTCGATTGACTTCTTCCTGAAAGACCTTTCGAACGACGATGAGCAGCTGGGGAAGATTACGAAACAGCACCAGACTGTTGAGGTGCACGACAATCGTCTGGCACTGGCCATCGGCCGCATGGTCCAGAATAAGAACAGCCTGTTTGACGGGCTGATTGACGAGGTCCGCCTGTCATCGGCGGCGCTGGATGTTCCGTCCCTGCTGTATACGCAGGAATCCATTACTGAGAAGACGCTGGGGTACTGGCGGTTCGATCCCGTACCGGGCATGTTTGAGGACAGTTCGTCCCATCAGTATGACATCACGCGGGATGACCGGCCGACAGCAGCCAGTGATCCCCGTCGTGCGGCGTTTGCTGATCTGTGCCACATTCTGTTGAACTCGAATGAATTTTTATACGTTGATTGAGGCGCTCCATGTACTCTACACCACATATTGAAACACCCCGCACCCGACGCGAGTTTCTGGAACGCAGCGGGCTCGGCTTTGGTTCCGTTGCCCTCGCCAGTCTGCTGGCACAGGCAGAGAGTTCCTCTGCTGCGGGGGGATCAGTGCCTGTTACAGGGCCTGTTCCTCATCACAAGCCGACGGCGAAGAATATTATCTTCCTGTTCATGGAAGGGGGACCGAGCCACATTGATCTGTTCGATCCCAAGCCGCTGTTGAACAAGCTGGCAGGACAGACTCTGCCGGACAGCTTCGGTCAGATTCTGACCGCCGCCGGGGAATCCCGGTCTCCCTTGCTGATCTCGAAGCGAAAGTGGAAACAGCATGGCGAAGCGGGGACCTGGGTCTCGGACTGGCTGCCCGAAATTGCGACCTGCGTCGATGACATCGCCGTGATCCGCTCCTGCTGGGCCGATGGTCTGAACCATTCCTCCAGTGTCTGCCAGATGAATACGTGCTCGCTGATCGGCGGTCGTCCTTCGCTGGGAAGCTGGGTGACGTACGGGCTCGGTTCGGAAAACAGGAACCTCCCCTCGTTCGTGGTCATGCAGGATAATCGTTCTTCCGTGGTGAATGGTCCGCGAAACTGGGGCACCGGGTTCATGCCCGCGGTGTACCAGGGAATTCGATTACAGGAAGGCAAGCAGCCGATTCCGAATCTGAATAATCCGGAAGGTGTGACAGACGCCCGACAACGCGAAAAACTGTCGTATTTGAAATCCTTGAATCAGGGATATGCCCGGCAGCACGCCCGGCAGACAGAGCTTGATGCACGCATCGCCAGTTACGAACTCGCCTTTCGGATGCAGTCCGAAGCACCCGAGGCGGTCGACCTGAGCCAGGAGACCGCAGCCACCCGCAAGCTGTACGGGATGGATCAGCAGGAAACATCGTCCTTCGGGCGACTCTGCCTGATGTCACGCCGACTGGTGGAGCGGGGCGTCCGTTTCGTGCAACTGTATCATGGCGCCGGCAGTAAGTGGGATGCCCATTCGGGGATTGAGAAGAATCACACCCAGCACTGCAAGGCGATGGATCTCCCCGTAGCCGGACTGATCCGGGACTTGAAGCAACGGGGATTACTGGATGAGACACTCGTGGTGTGGGGAGGCGAATTTGGACGCACTCCCATGTCGGAAAAGGGAGACGGCCGCGATCACAACCCGACCGGATTCACTATGTGGATGGCTGGCGGTGGAGTCAAAGGGGGACAGACCATCGGGTCTACCGATGAACTGGGGCTGCGGGCGATTGAAGATCGGATGCACGTTCACGATCTGCACGCCACGATTCTGCACCTGCTGGGCCTGGACCGGATGAAACTCACATACGAATACAACGGCCGCCCCGAACGTCCTACGGTCAATGAAGGTGAGTTCCAAACGAAGCTGGTGACTGGTTGAACTGACTATTTAAACAAGGGGGCATCATCAGTGGAGATCCCCAGGATTAAGCATTTCGATTAATCCAGTCCTGTTTGTGTTTTCAGATCTCA
This sequence comes from Gimesia sp., assembly GCF_040219335.1. Lineage (NCBI taxonomy): Bacteria > Pseudomonadati > Planctomycetota > Planctomycetia > Planctomycetales > Planctomycetaceae > Gimesia > Gimesia sp. The sequence continues at coordinate 24,679 of NZ_JAVJSQ010000021.1, forward strand.
GGAGCTGGTGGGGATCTCTGAGATCTGTTTGGTGGCGATTCCGACGGGGCGGTCCAGCGGGATGCCGGCACAGGTCAGTAACGTCGTCAGCAGGTCGCCCTGGTTGCCCTTTACATCGGGCAGGAAGCGTCCCGTGTTGATCGCACCGCCGCCGCTTCCGGCGAGGATGAAAGGCAGGTTGGCGCGGGTGTGGCGGTCGCCGTCTTCGAGGCCTGAGCCCCACATCATGATGCAGTTCTCGAGCAGGGTGCCGTCCCCTTCTTTCAGGCTGTGCATTTTGTTGACCATGTAGGCGAACTGGTCGATGTTGAATTTCGTGATCGCTGCGACTTTATCGACTTTTTTCTTCTCACCATTGTGGTGGGTTTGCGAATGGTGCTGGTCTCTGAAACCGAGTTCAGGGTACGAGACGCCATTCGGGGTCGAACCGATGTAGGTGCAGACGCGGGTCGTGTCGGTCTGGAAGGCGAGCACGTTGAGATCGCACATCACCTGCATGTATTCGCTGCGTTTGTCTCCTTCGGGAATCTTGATCTCGATAGGAGGTGAGTCAGTTTTGTGACTGCGGCTGGGGCGGACTCCCGCTTTCTCGAGGGCCGCTTCTTTCTGACGCATTTCGATGGCGGCGATCCGGCGTTCTACCGAACGAACACTGTCGAGGTATTGATCCAGTTTCTTCTGGTCGGTCGAAGACAGCGTACGACGCAGATCGCGGGCGCCGCCGATCACCAGGTCCAGCATGCTGCGATCTAAACTGCTCATTCCGTTTGCCGACAGTCCGTCCCCTTGTTCCTTTTTGTTGAACAGACGGTTCAGCACGTTGCGAGGATTGGTCTCGGCGGGAACCGCCTGGGTCGGCGAGCGGAAGCTGCAGTGGGAATAGTAGGCTTCGTTCAGGCCCGCCTGGTTTTCCTTCCAGGTTTGGGGCATTGTGGCCAGTTCCAGTGACGGGAGGGCGGTAAACGCACCCAGGGAATTCGCGGCGATCTGATCGGCGGAGATGGAAATACTGATCTCGTCCCGCTTGTCCGGATCAGGCAAATCCGCGGTCAGCCAGGTCGAGAGTTCCAGCGCGTGTGGCGCGCCGCGAAACGGACCGTTGGAAACACCCTCGATCCCCTTCATCAGCAGACACTGGTCGATCACCGGGCGCAGCGATTCCAGGGCTGGGGGCGGCGATTTCAGAAACGTCTGGGGATCCTTGGGCCAGAACTGATCCATAATCACGCCATGTGGCATATACATGAATCCCAGGCGGACCGGCGGCTTGAACGCTTTTTTCTCGCTGGCTTCGGCCCAGCCCATGACATCCAGTAGAGGCAGAGCCAGGGCGGCTCCGAGGCCTTTCAGACAGGTACGACGATCGATTGCTTTATAATTGCTCATGGGAAAGCCTTTGGGTGGGTTGCAGAGGAAAACTTAAATTGTACGACGGGTTGCAAGTCCGTCATGCAAAGAGGGTGCTGTGTGGTCCGCCTGTCACTCAATTCGACGATGCGTGAAGGGGTAACTGGTGACGACCTCGGTGATCAGCGTCTGCATGCGATAATCGTCTTTCGCGATCTTCTGCATCAGTTCATCGATCACAATTTCGTCATACCCTTCCAGGCGTCGGCATAATGCATAGGCTAACAGACGCTCGACCAGATTGCGAGAAAACTTTACGCTCTGGTCGGAGATAATGGCTTTGAGTTCCTGGGGATTGGAAAAATTCCTGCCGCCCGGAAGCTCACCGGAAGCATCGATGGACTGGCCGTTTTCGTCTTTGTCGCGCCAGCGTCCGATAGCGTCGAAGTTCTCCAGACCGAATCCGATCGGATCGAGCAGGCGATGGCAGTTGGCGCAGACCGCTTCGGAGCGGTGCAGTTCGGTCCGTTCGCGGAGCGTCAGGTTGGCGATCTGTTTTTTGTCCTGTTTCTCCAGCGAAGGGACATTGGGCGGGGCGGCGGGAACGTGATCTCCGAGGACCTGTTCCAGCACCCAGACGCCCCTGTTGACGGGGCTGGTGCGGTTGGGGAACGATGTTGCGGCCAATACGCCGGGCATTCCCAGGATTCCACCTCGATTGCCGTTGGTCAGTATGACCTTCCGCATCCTGGGGCCGGTGACGGTTTTTTCCAGGCCGTAGATTGTGGCCAGGTTCCCGTTGAGGTACGTGTAATCGCTGTTGATGAAATTCGAAACGCTGCGGTTCTCGCGGACGATGCTTTCGAAAAACAGGCGGGCCTCGTCGTACATGGCTGTCCGCATGTCGGCGGTCATCTGCGGGAATTTCTCAGGGTCGAAGGTCCGCGTGTGTATATCTCCCAGCTTGAGCCACTGCGCTCCAAAGCCATCAAACAGGGCTCGTGATCGCGGATCCAGCAACATACGCGTGACCTGAGCTTTCAAGACCGGTAGCTCATGCAGTTTTCCCTGGTCGGCCAGTGTCATCAGCTCCGCGTCAGGCATGGTGGCCCAGAGCAGATACGAAAGACGCGAGGCGAGCTGAAAATCATCAAGGGGCACGATGTCCTTTTTCGTCTCCACCTCTTTGGCTGGAGTGATAAACAGGAACTGCGGCGACACCAGGATCGCCTTGAGCATCAGTCGGCAGGAGGCCTGGTAGCTGAGCTTGTTCTGTTTTGCCAGATCAAACACATTCAGCAGGACATCGATTTCTGCAGAGGTGGGCGGGCGGCGATAGGCTTTTCGTGCCAGTGACTGCGCGACCTTGCGTACGGCTGCCTGCTCGTCTGACCCGGACCGGGGAGTTTTTCCAAAGAGCTGCTGTTGTATTTCAGTAGGTGGTTCTCCTTCCGGTGCCACCACCTGATTCAGGACTTTTTCAGAGATGGTCAGGTACTGTTCGAGTTGCAGCGGGGACAGCGAATTGAGATAGCCTTCGCCGCTGACTTCGTCCGGCAGACTGGCAACGATGTCTGGATCGACGTCTAAGAGGTCGTGGAGCGTGTTGCCATATTCCGTTTTTGTGAGCCGCCGAATGACAAACGGGCCTGGATCTTTGGGGCTGAGATATTTCACTTTCTGCAGCCATTCTGCAAACATCTGACGTTCTTTGTCAGATGGCTGATCCAGTCCTTCGGGGGGCATGTCGTGCGCTTTCACGCGGGCTGCGGACTTTTTCCACTTCTCGCTGAAGGCGGCATGGCCGGGACTTTGCAGAGCCGGGTCAAAGCTGAGGCCGGCTTCGGTGGGTCGCCTGTTCTGATGACAGTCGATGCAATATTTTTTGATGAAAGGTTTAACCTGTTTATCGAAAAACTGCTTGGCGTCCGTTTTGTGTGCAGCCAGCGTTTTATCTGCGTTGGACTCAGCGTGACCAGTGACAGGGCTGGCCCACAGGATGCCCAGCACCATCACGGTGATCGCGCTACGGACAAAATGTGCCTTAGTGATACTCATTCAAAAACTCCTCAGTCAGCATACTTTATACACATGCATTGTAGTTGCTGTCTGGTACACTGTAAATAACGGGCCGAGCTGAGGTCGCTTCGGGAGAGCCTGGCAATGACAATTCACGGAATTTTCACTCTTAAAAAAACGTGCGAGACGTATCAAACCATATTCGAGGGTGAGGCAGAATGAATTCACAACATGACACTGAGGATGAGCAGGCCTGGGTTACCTCACATCAACCTGACTTGTCAGACATGGGATTTGAGCTGGTGACTCCAGATCGGAATGCGGGGCTTCTCAAGCAACTTGAGCTCGAACTGTCGCCCGGGCATCCGATTTACGGGATCAGTGCCAATGTGCTGGGGGCTTTCAGTGGGACTGATGATATCTTGCTCAAGCTGGACTCTGAAGTTGAAGGGGCGAGGTATGCCCTGGTGCATCTGACCTGGGGAGGCACGCAAACGCCACCCTGGCCCTCGACGCAATTGATCTCTGATCTCGATGAATGGTTGGAATCGGTCATGCCGTCTCCCGAACAAATGGCGGAAATCAACAAATTCAACGAAGCGCGGAGGCGGCGTGAACAGAGACGCCATCAACTCAGCCAGCTGGGATTTTATCTGTTTATTGTCTTAGTGATTGTCACACTATTCCTCGCGTTCATGACTCAGGTTAAGCCTGAATGGTTTGGACTGTAACGTGGAAAAGTTGATTTCTGATCGCGACGAGATTTCGCGTGCTGATGAATTCCATCCGACGCTTCCTGGTGAGCCAGGTCTGTCAGTCGCTGCCAGTCAGGGTAAAAGCCGCCCAGAAGAAGGGGTGGGCGGCTCCGTTACGTTTCTGACGTGAGTCAATCCGGTTGAGTTGCGCCTGCCGTAATGCTTCTGATTTGGTTTTTCCGGCAGCGAGATGTTCAAAGAAGTCCTTCATTAAAAAGGCGGTCTGGCGATCTTCGATTTTCCAGAGGTTGGCCACAACACTGTTGACGCCGGCAAGCTGAAATGACTGCCGGAGCCCTGCAACGCCTTCTCCGTTATTGATCTCACCCAGGGCCGTATCGCAGGCACTCATCACCACCAGGTCGGTGTGTTCCAGGTCCGTTTCCAGAATTTCCGCTCCCGTCAACACCCCTGCCGAACCTGACCTGGATTGATTGAATCCTGCGAAGAGCAGACCTGACCTCAGCAGCGGGTTATTCATTTCTGAGCGAGAGTCGGAATCGAATGTGAACTCACTGGCGGTGACATCATTGTCGCTGGGCAGGAAGATTCCATGTGTGGTCAGCACCATGATTTCAGGTGAAGATGCTGCTTTAACCGATTGTTCTGTCGCCTGCTTTCCGGTCAGCACAACAGGCGGACGTCCACAAAGTTGCTCAATGGCAGGTGTGATACTGGCGGCTTCTGCAGCAGCGAACTTCAGACGCGGCACAGGACTGAATTTATTGAAAATTGCGGATCCTCGTGTTTCGATCGCTGGGGGAGCAGGGGACTGGTCAGCGACTGAGATGTTGGTTTCGAAATCCGGATCCGCAACAATCAGCGGTGCATTAGCAGAGGCACTTTCGTCTGATGGAAGCAGATCCCGTCCACTGACAACCAGGCGGAGCTGATGTGCTTTGATTAACGGTTCTCCTTTTAAGGGAAGTGCTGCCCAGGGGACGAGCCAGAGGGAGGCATCGGGGCTGATGATGATATTTCGGGACTGTTTCACACTGTCCGGCAGAGGGGACCAGAGCTTCTGACTGAGCTGCTGGAGCGCAGCGTTACAGGCTTCTTTCGCTTTTGCTTCCCCCTGCGATACGATTAGAGTAACGCTGCTTTGCAGTTCTTGTGAAGCGGCGTTGATCTGGGCGTCAATGGGGCCCGCTGGGCCGATGTCGATGATTTGCACCGGTTCCTCCCCGGCCGAGGTGGTCCAGGCTACATAGCGGGATTCTTTGCTCTGATCATCGCTGAGCTCTGCGGGGATCTGCAGTCGGATGAAGTCAATCAAGACCGTCTCCGGTTTTAAGGTCTCTTGTACGGACTGATGTGTTACCCAGGCCTGCCCAGACAGCGCCTGATCCTCTTTCAAATTCAATTCGGATTTGAGACGTGTAATACGATCATTGATTTCTGTATTCCGGGGAACCTGGCTGCCGGCAGCAGCTGCGGCCTGAATTCCTGTAATCGCTGCATCAAGCTTCTCCAGGCGTCCTGTCTGGGCTGCGATTCGGTGCAGGCGATGTTGTAACGCCAGCGCTTCATGCGAGGTTGCTTTTCCGTTGATCATCCACTCTGCAGATTGTTTTATGGATGGAGCCCCTGTCTGTTGCTGCCAGGCCATGGCCAGGGACTGGTGCAGAGAGGGGCGGTCCTTCCGATTCAAGTAACTTAACTGATGCGTATCACTCAGGAATGGCAGCTGATCCCTGATATGGCGGCGCGATAATCGGCGTGCCTTGTCGCTGGATTCCAATGCCGCATCAACCTGACCGGACACATATTGATATTGCGCCAAATCGGAAAATGCCTGGACGGTCAGGGGATGTGCGCCCAGGTCCTGGCTGGCGATTTCACTGACTTCCTGCGCCAGGGACAATGCTTGTGCCAGTTCGTTTCGTTGCTGGTGGATCCGTGCTATCAGTAAGCGTAATTGTGAGACCTGCTGGTGTCTGAGTCCCTGAATGGGCATCCGTTTCTTCAATGCCTGTTCGCAGTTTTCGAGGGCAGCATCAAGTTGCCCCTGTTTCAGGTAAACGCGGGCAATGGTGCTGAGTGTGACAGCGGTATGTAGTTTACGGTTGTGTTGTCCGAAACCTTTTAATGCGCGTTGCAGATGAGGCAGCGCTTGTGTCAGCTTGTCTCGGTGAAGCAGGTCTTCGCCTAAGCGGCGGTAGGCATCTGCTGCTCCCATGGAAAACTTCTGCGGACTGTTCTGATAGAGCTTCACACTCCGTTCGAGATAATCGGAGGCGCTGGGATCGCCAATCGCGCCCAGTCCAAATCCGAGTGCACTGTAATAGGACGCGACCGTAAGGGAATCGGTTCCGCCCGCTGCTTCGGCGATCTCGACGCCTTTGCGAAAGTGAGCCAGCGCACTGGCGTGATCTCCCGCTTGAGAACAGAGGTAACCAAGCTGGGAATGTGTGAGAGCGGTTTGCAGATTGTCTGCAGGGAGTTGTGCGGCACGAATTGCCAGTGCCCGTTCCAGCAAAGTTCTGCCCCGGGTTGGTTCTCCTAACAGAAATTGATTCCAGCCGGCTTCATGCAATAAAGTGGCTGTGTTGAGATGATCGGTTCCATAATGCTGTTCATACAGAGGCAGGGCCTGCTCCCACTCAGCAGCAGCTTCCCGTCGCTTGTCCTGTGAGAGCAGGACCTGTCCCAGTAGATTATGTGTCAAACCCCGGGCCTGGCCACTCATCTGATCGGCTGGTAATTCCAGAATCTTTCGATACAGGCGCGCCGACTCAGCGGAGCGATTGAGACGTTGTGCGATTGCTGCCTGGTCTGACATGACCAGAAAGGCCGTTTCGGTATTTGTCAACTGATTCTCCTCAACCAGTTTCCACGTTTTCGCAGCATACTTTTGTGCCAGGGGATTCTTGCCTGCCCCGATCAGAGAAGTCACGATTTCACGATGTTTCCTGATATTTTCGGCAGGGGCAGTCTGGTAAATCTTGTCGTAAAGATCAAACAGTCGCTGATAGTTGTTTAAGGCATAGTCTTGATCGATATCGAGAGCGAAGCGGGCTGCCAGATGATAGGCGCCCGCCAGGGCAGGGCTGTTGGGAGCGAAGAGGGCTTCCTGGGTGGCGACTGCTGCATCAATCTGCTTACGCCCTTCTGCTGGCTGTCCCGTCATGGCCGTCAGCCAGCCGACCGCGATGAGTTCATTGAGCGTCTGTGGATGTTCGTCGCCGTAGAGTCGGCGATGTTCCTCAACGGACTCTCGGGCGGCTTTGAGAGCTGACTGATACTGTTTCTTACTGGCCAGCTTTCTCACCTGGGTGGCTGCAGCGTCGGCCTGTCGTTTCCATTGTTTTGCCTGTTGGGGATCCAGTTGACGCACCTGCAAATGAGTTCCCTTTGTCCAGCCCCGCTTCGAGGAACCAGGAATTTTGATCAGCAGCCAGCCTTGATTTTCCTGGAAGCCCCAGACGGTGCTACCCTGTTGCAGACGGGTAACGACCTGTTTGCCTTCGTAGACATCCGCGGCACCATCGATCACCACATATTGTTGAACGGTCGGCTTTTTCTCCTGAGCCAGCAGTGAAACGGGCAAAGCCAGCAGGAGTGCCTGGCAGAGAATTCCCAGAAGTAACGTGTTGTGGGAGAGAGTTGTCATCGCTTCGATCTTTTCTTTAAGGAGATCTATCGGGCTGATGAGTTTCATTAGAAACCTATGCAGTTGAGACCTGTTTAAGTGAGCGGCTGATTTTTATCTCTTATTCTGCTGGTGGCTCGTCTCGGGGCGTTGCGTTTAACGCGGCGAGATTCTGCTGAGCCTGAATGGTTGCCCGATGATCGGCCCCCAGTGCTTTCTGGTTAATTTTCAGCGATTGAGAGAGCAGTGGTTCTGCCTCTGATTTCATTCCCTGCATCCGATACAGGTTTCCCAGTCTTCCGAGTGCGACAGCGGTAGCAGGATGTTCTGCGCCCCTGGTTTTTTGCGTGATTTCCAGAGCTTCCTTGAAGTAAGGCAGTGCCTGGGAATACTCTTGCCTGGCAAAGTAATAGTTTCCCAGACTGTTGAGCGAATAGAGCAGGTCGGGATGCTGTTCATCCAGAGCATCGCGGCGGATTTCGAGGTTTTTTAACATGAGTTGCTCAGCCTGGGCGTATTTGTCCAAATGATCATAGATCATGACCAGGTTATCGCGCAGGATTGTAGTTTGCAGATGATTTTCTCCAGTCTCGCTGGAAACGAGTTCCAGGCACTTAAGGAAGATCGGTTCTGCTTTCGCATATTTTTCCTGCATCACGTAAATTCGTCCCCGCTCATGTAAGGCATTGACCGTCTCGGGATGCGTTTCTCCCAGGGATTTTTTTCGGATCGCATGACACTGTTGCATATGTTGTTCTGCCTGGGGATAAGCCTGCATCTGCAGATAGAGTTTCGCCATTTTGTTATGCACAACTGACGTTCGGTAATGATCTTTCCCGTAGTTCTGAGTCATCACAGACAGGATCTGCCGATAAAGCGTTTCTGCCTGTTTATATTTTTCCATCGCTTCGTAGAGGGACCCCAGATTAATCATCGCGGAGACGGTTCCCTGGTGCTTTGGCCCCAGTTGGGTGCGGGCCAGGTTGAGGCTTTCCTTGAGCAGTGGCTCAGCCTTGGAATAGCGTTTCAAAGTTACGTATAGCGATCCCAGGTTATTCAGTGAAGCCGCTGTTTCAGGATGAGCATTTCCGAAGACCTGGCGACGAATCTCCAGGCATTCTTCCGTGTAAGAAGTGGCTTTTTCCAGGTCCTGCAGTTCGTGGTAGGCGACTGCGGGAAAGGACATGACGGATGAGGTATCTGGATGATATTTTCCGTGGACCGCTTTTACCTGTTCCAGAGCCTGTAGTCCGAGTTGCACAGCCTGTTTGCGATCCCCGCTGGAATACAGCTTCATGGCTGCGGAGTATGTCTCTTGCGCTGACTTGATTTTCTGCATTTGCTCTGTGGTTAACTGAATCGGGCTGGCCTGCTCGCGGGAGATCCAGCCGTGCTGCTGGGATTTTGGATCCTTGACCTCATACCAGTTTTCAGTCGCCGCAAACGCCCAGAACCGGTTTCCCTGTTTGACTGTTCTTAAAACTTTCGCATCCTGACTGCGATCGACTTTGATTTCTGCCTCGGGAGTGTCGACGATCAGCATCGGCCCTTCCGCAGACAGTGCAGGGCGAGTCAGCACAACACACAAAAGTCCGATCAAATAACCTGTATGAATCAGTCTGGTTGTTTTCGTGGCTTGCATGATAACCTCGCATTCTGAGAGTGTGTTTTCAGGAGACGAACTCGGTGAGATGACTCCGCAGCATCTCAATCAGGGGCGATAATAGGTGATCGTGACCGACATGATGGGCGTGGGATCAGCCTGGAACTTCACTGTTTTGACTTTGTTATCCGTTTGTGCGCCCTGCACGATCAACCCACCGCGGGTTTCCGGTTGTTTTTTTCCGGCCAGGCGAATTTGAGACTTCAAGGCTCCCAGATTTGCAGGTTGCTCTTCAGGCTGAACTCCTCGCAGCATGGCAACCAGGTCCTGTTCATCTTCATTTAAAATCGTGGGTTGGGGTTTGGCTTGCTGGAGTTCCTGAAAGACGGTCATCTGGATCTGGCCGGTGTGCCGTCCGTAGTCCATGGCACGTCTGGCCGATTCTGCTTCCGAAAGAACCTGAAACTGCTCAGCGGTGTTGTCATCTTCCATCTGATACCCCTTGACCACGGTCCGTGTGTGATCGGGGGAGAGAATCCATTTGTTGCAGTCGAGGTCCCGCTTGACCTGACGGTACAATGTATTTTCGCCGTTGACTTTGAGCACGATCCCCAGACGCCCTTTGGCTGAGCTGTTACGAATCAGTGCCATTTCGACTTTCTGGCCCTCTTCCGGTTCAGCAACAAACGCCTGGCCGTCTTTCATTGTGACGGGCACCTTCCGGCCGTCATAAAAGATTTCAAGTTTTACCGGAGCAGCGGCGTCCATTAGCGGGAAAGTGTCCTGCTGCTTTTTCACGCGGGCTGCTGTGCTCAGGATCTGCTGTTGTTTCTGTTTCTGCTGGTCGTTGAAGGATAGCTGTGTCGAACCGCCGTCAAAGGCGCCTCGCAGGAAGAAGCTTTCTCCGATACCTCCGATTGACTCGGCGTCCAGGTCGACATCAAAGACTTCGCAGGCCCGCTCTAATTTGCCGTTTGCTTTAACAAAACAGAGAATGCCGACCGAAGCACGCTGATTATCATCATGGACCAAAACGATGCCTGTCAGAAAAGCATCGGCTGCCTTTTTTTCTTTGCCCCATGCCAGTTTGAATTCAGGGCCAAAAAATACCTGGCGCCCTGCTTCCGTTAAATGATCAGCGTCTTTGAGTTCAGCGGCTTGTGCGCTCGCATCTTTGATGATATTGAGCTGGCGAGCTTCATCAAATGGATTTGCCAGGATCAATCCGACTTCCAGGCGGTCTGCCAGCAACGAATTCAGGGCACCCGCACTGGCGGTGATTTTCTCACCCGGTTTTTTGACACGGAACTTTAAAACTCCGACGGTTTTGAGTTGGCGCTGATTGAGATAGTCGATGACCTGGGGGATCTGTTTCTGGAGTCCCTGTTGAATGGTCTGGGCCTGGCTCATCCCCGGCACGACCATGATTGTTATCGACGCGATCAGGAGTGTGAATGTCATTTTCATGATGCGGACCTGGTTATTCATGCTAAGTTAGTTCCCTATGCGTTCATTGAAGAATGAGAGTGAGTCGTTCACTTTCTACACTGTAAACGACTCAGAATCGTAAATCTTCCCGTCATTTCTGAATTTTTTGGAATCAGCGTCCGCAGCCCTAGGTTTGTATCTTCAAGTGGTCAGTCCTGAATTAACGTTGTGTCTGAAACTGTACGAAGACAAGGGGTTAAGGAACGGTTCAAAAGTAGGTAAAGAGTGTGCCACAATGTGAAATGTGACCTCTTTTAACTTGTTTCGTGGTTCAGATTGACTGATTCACGTTCAACGACTTTCGTTTTTACCTGTGTGTGTAAACGCGGCCCAGAAGAATGGATGAGCGGCTCCATTCCGATCGCGGCGGGCCTGGATGCGTTTGAGTTGCGCCTGCCGGAGTGCGGTCGATTTATTCATTCCCTGGGCGAGATTGGAAAAGTATTCTTCCATCAACAGGGCTGTTTCCTGATCGGGGATACTCCAGAGTGATGCGACGACGGATTCTGCACCGGCCAGTTGGAAGGCCTGCCGGAGTCCTGCAACACCTTCCCCCGAACGGATTTCACCAACGCCGGTTTCGCAGGCACTGAGTACGACCAGACGCGTTCCACGCAGGTCGGTACTGATGATTTCCAGACCGGTCAATACGCCATCATCTTTCTGTTTTCTGAGTGCTTCCGGTCGGTTGTTGCACCCCGCCAGCATCAGGCCACAACGGAGCAGGGGGTTGACATCTCCCTCTTGATTGGTCGGATAGGTCTGCACCATCCGCGACATCTGATCCAGGGCGGCTGTCCGCAGGGCTGCCAGGTCGGGATCGATGGGCTCTGTCTGTTCGGTTGTGTCTTTTTGCTCTGGCGTAGATGGCTTCGTTGAAGCGGATTCTTTTTTGCTACTACTTGGCTTCTTGAGCTTCAAGCCGGTCGCGTCCATCTGTTTCTGATAATGGTCCCGTTGCTCGGGATCGTTCAATTTATCGAAAACCTGAAAGAGGCGGTAATAGGAACCGAACATCAGTTTTTTATTATCCGGCGAGATTTTTTCCCGGATTTCAACTGCGCGTTGCAGCTCGGTGGCCGCGTCCTGATAGCGTTTGCGGCGTTCCAGAAACTGACCGAGCAGGCTATGGGCCAGAGCAGTCCGTTCGGATTCCGCCCCATAGACTTTTATTCGCAGGGCCAGATTGTCCCGAAAACGTTTTTCTGCTTCGTCAAACTGTTGGTTCCGTTCCAGCAGCCGGGCCATCTTCAAGTCGGCAGCAATCGTATTGATGTTTTCCAGTCCGTATTTCTCTTTGTAATATTTGATCTGATCTTCTCTGGCTTCACAGGCGAGGGCGTAGTCTGCTGATTTTTCGGCAGCGGTGATTAACAGGGAGCGGATAGTATGCACGGCTTTCTCATTGGGGCCTCGGACCCGGGCTCCCATGCGCCAGGCCTGTTCATAAGAGTTTGTTTGCGTCTGGTAATCTTTCAGGGAACCACAGAGGCTGGCCAGGTTTTTGAAAGCGTACATGGTTTTGGTGCTGGGGCCGTCGTTCAATAATCTGTAATCCAGCTGAAATTCATAGTAGGGGCGCGCTTCCTCATAACGTTTCAGGGCCCTCAGTATCCGGCCTGAAAGTCGGGCTGAGTTGAAGGTGGCAATGCCATTGAGGCCCTGGATTTCGTTACAGATTTCAAAGGCCCATTGGGCGGGGACCAGGGCTTTCTGATACTCTTTGGCCTTGTAGGATTTGTTAGCAGCATTATAAATTCTGGCTGCATGGTAGAGTGCTTTTTTCTGTTCCAGGCTGACGGCAGCTTCATCGGGCAGGAAGAATCCATGCGTGCTCAAGACGAGTACTTCGGGGCTGTGGATCGATTTGAAAGCGGCCTCCGTAGCCTGGGCTTCGGTCAACAGACGTGGGGGACGCGTGTATTTGCTGATGGGGGGCGCAATTCTCAAGGCTTCCTGGGCCGTGCCGGGCAGCAGACTGACCGGCCCCAGTTGTAAGCCGGACTCTGGCTGCTCGGTCTGACTGAGTCCGAACAGATTATAATCCGGATTGGCAAAGATGACCGGGGCCGTCACGCCTGAGCTGGAACCTTGGCGATCTGCCAGAAGTTCCCTTCCGGAGACGACAAAGCGAAATTCGAACTGTTCGACGGCGAAACGGTCTTTCTCCAAGGGGAGAGCCGCCCAGGGAACCAGCCAGAGCGAGGCGTCCGGAGATAGAATGACCTGCTGCACGTTGGTTAAATGCGGGAGCAGAGGTTTCAGTGTCTGCTGGAACAGGGCCTGCAGTCGTTTTTGAGTCGCCGCGGTCGCCTGTGATTCGCCGGTCTGCAGGGTTTGAGCGGCCCCTTTCTGAATGGATTGCAGCCCCGTCCGTAGAGTGGCTTCGATCTCCGAGGCAGAGCCCAGGTCAATGGTTTGGATGCGGCCCTTGCCAGTGGGGGGAATGATCCAGGCGGCGTAGCGGTGTTTTTCCGATTGAGCACCATCTGCTTCGATTGTGTAGGGAGTGATGCGCACAAATTCCACCAGTACTGAGTCTGAGGGCAGTTGTGCCCGAATCTGTTTCAGGGTGACCCATTCGCTTCGATTGAGTTCCGCATCGGCAAGACCCAGCTGCTGGATCAGTGTCTGTTCCTGGCGATTCAGCGCATCCAGCCGAGCCTGTTTCTGCTGTTCGTTGAGATCGGATTTTAATGCGAGGGACGCCAGTTCGCGTCGAATGGCAAACAGGTTTTCCGCAACCGAGCGGGCGGCTCCTTTGAATTGTCTTAATAGACGCTCGTGGCTGGAGAGGGTTTCCTGGACCAGGGCTTTGCGGTTGAGAATCGCTTCCAGACTTTTTTCCATCAGGTACTCGTTATCACGCTGCGACCACATGATGCCCAGTGCCTGTTGGTACTGCCAGGCATCATAGCCGGTGAGAAAACGGAGCTGCTCCTTCTGGCTCAAGCCGGGCAGCACTTTGTCGGTAAAGCGTTTTGAAATGCGGCGTTGACGATCGAACGCGTCCGCAGCCTCATTCCAGTTTCCGGAATGCGCTTCCACCACCGCCAGCATGCCCAGGACCTGGGCCAGCTCGCGGTCATCCGAATTCTTTCTGTCTGCAGTCTGTCCCAGCTGCTGGTAAATCTTAAGAAGTTCCCGCAAGCTGCGCGCTGCGACTTCCCGGTTGCCATTCCTGTATTCCTGGGAGGCCAGCTGATACTGAAGCATTAACGTCTGGGGGTGATGTAAGCCCTGGGTGCGTTGGGATGCGGCTAATGCTTCCCGGGTGAGTTGAATCGAAGTCTGGTCATCGCCGGTCAGGAGGGCGATGGCGGAAGAGGTTTTGATATACAGCGGGTGATCTTTGCTGAACTTGCGCTGCACCAGCGGCATGAGTTCTTTGCTCAGTTTGATGGCCTGTTCCCATTCCCCGCTCTGTTGTAACAATAACATCAACTCATATTGGACTTCGATGTTGTCGGCGCTTTCTCCACGGTCCGCTTTGCGATTTGTGAGGATGATTTCTTCATATAGTTTGCGGGCTCCGGAAACATCTTCCAGTACATACAACATCCCCGCCAGTTGCCGTTTGCCTGAGAGCGTGTCTTTATGTGAAGGACCAAATGCTTTTGTACGCAGCTCAACCGATCGTTCGATCAGAATGCGTGCCTGGGTGATATCCCCCTGGCGTTCATACATGACTCCCAGGTTGGCCAGAACAGTGGCCTTACCTTCGATATCTTCCGGGAAGTGGCGTTCGCGAAGTTTACTGACCCGTTCCAGAGTCGTTCGTGCGTCCCGGTATTGTGCGGCCCGGAACTGAATTGCGGAGAGCATTTCCAGGGCGCGCACCGTATCGAGATGGTCTTCGCCTTTCCAGCGTTCCAGTACGGGTAAAGTCTCTTTCAGAATGCGGATGCTTTTGAGGTACTCGCCTTTTTTATCCAGTTCGATCCCGTAGTTCGCCAAAGCTGCTGCGGTGTCGGGGTGATTCGATCCGTAGACCTGCTGCAGGTTCTGCCAGACTTTCTGCTGGGCCTGATGTCTTTCAGCGGAATAGGTCGTCGATTTGATGTTCTCGATCTGCTTGAGTAGTTGAATTACTTCTTTCAGGAGTCGTTTCTGCTGATCGGTTTGTTTCGGGGTTTGATGATCGGCCAGGGGGATCCAGCCTTTTTCGTTGAACTCGGGATGCTTGACCCAGGTCCATTTGCCCTCGGTTTTGAAGGCCCAGACTGTCTGTCCCGGCTGCAGGGCAGCGATGTTCCGGTTTTCCACCCGGAGGCTGGTGGGCTTTGTGATCTCCACCAGCTGTTCGGCTGAGGCAGACTGGAGCAGCATTGTTCCAATCCAAATCCCGAAGATAAGTCTCGAGAGCAATTTCATTCGATCACCTGACTTTGATCCGGGTTAGACAGAAGAATCTGGTAAAGCTGTGAACGCGATCAATATAAAACAACGGACCCGCAGGCTTAGTCGTTACCTGGTTTCAATACTGATTGTTTTCTTAATCAGCTGGCTGGGGTTATTTTTGAGCCGACGCTGGTCGTCTGCGAAATTGTAGAAATCGTGAACGAAGCGATCGTTGACATTCTTTCCCCGCAGCAAAACCCCGGGACTGAATTGTTGGGGGCTGGCAAAGACGGTAATGAATTCGGTACCCAGTTGCGGTTGAATTTTAATCGAACCGGTTTCCGGGAAACGATATACGCTGCCATTTTTTAAGGGCAGCACCTGTTTGGTTAAAGCGACTTTGCGACCACGGGCGCTGGTGCCTACCAGTTCGATAAACAGATCGACGCCGGTTTCATTTTTGATGTTGATCACCATCTCGTCGCCGGGTGAGAACAGATTGCTTTTCTGGTTAGTGCTCACTTTCAGGTTGCGGGCCAGTCCTTCGGCTAAATGGTCCGGACGAGTCAGACCATCGACGGCAGCGATGGGAGTGCCGATACCCAGCTGGCGTACGACCCGGTCGTAATAGTCCTCCCAGGTATCGCGGCGGATCACACCGCCGGTGGATAAGCCTGCCAGTCCCAGTTGTGTGAACTGGGGAAGTTTGAATACCGCATTCAACTGCCCCGGTTCTTTGAGGCCCAGTTCGCCGGCGGCCTGGGTGAGTGTCAGTGGCGCGTCGATGAATTTACGGGTGGTGGCGGTTAAGGGTTCATTTTTCACGTTGCCCCCCAGAGCTGCCTGCATGGCGGACTGGAAGCGTGCTTCATCCTTATCGAGCAGCTGGTCCATTTCCTGCTTGGGGATGTAGAGGCGTAGAATGTCTCGTGTATTCAGGCCGGTGTTATTCGGGAGTGCCTGAAATGCAGGGCGGATGTTGTCCGAGAAACGTTTCATTCCCCGGTCATGACAGCGCATGCAGGCCAGCCCGTTACGGACGACTTTGTCTTCCGAGAATTTGTCGGTGACGATTGTAGTGGGAGCTTCCAGGATGCGGTTGCCTGCGTTGTCGGTGACCAGATAGGCCTGCAGTCCGTTGGGCAGATTCCAGATCATCTCGCCGCCGGCATAATGGAAATCGAGCGGGTCGGCGAACATGTTCTGCAGACCTTTGCTGGTCTCGAAATCAAAGCTTTTCCAGTAAGCACCGTCTCGAGAAGGGTGCCGTTCGACAATGCGATTGTTGCGCGAAACTCCGGAGAGCGTCATGCCCGCCCGGCTGGCAATAAAGTTCTGCAGGTTTGCTTCACTGTCGACGCCGATCAGCTGTTCGAGCTGATTCAATTCATGCGGCAGTTCGAGAAGATCTTCATAGAGTGGCGATTGGGTGGCGACGCTGATCAACCAGTCAATGCGGACATAGGGTACCGGTCTGATCAGACCAGCTGGCTGGAGGTAGACCTCCCGGAGTTGCTCGAATGTTTCTGCGTTTTCATAGGCGATGCCATACGGGTATTCGAGCAGGATCATGTCGAATTTGTCGACGTTGGTATTGCCGGGCAGCTTGTGAGGTGAAACGGGGGTGACGACCGATTCATGCCAGCCCAGTTTGCGAATATCAACGGCGAAGATCGTATTAGTATCCGGATCGACGGCAATCGGTTTGACGATGTCGGGCTGCCAGGACAGGTGGTTCAACGCTTTGGTCAGTGCAAATTGCTGTTCGCGCAGTTCTTCTGCGGTCGCACCTGCGGTCAACAGGTGGTTGCTGCTGAAGAAACGCAGAAAGGGACGGTCAGAGCGGGGCGTGGCCTCCACGAATTTCAGAATCTGCTTTAAGACAAATTCGGTGCCGATGGTATTGGCAAACGCGGGATCCTGACTCGCTTGAGCAGGGACGGCAACATCTTCGGGAAAAGCAGGGGCTTTGGCTTCGATCCATTTGCGGACGATTTCAATTTCTCCCGCACTGAGCGGAGGCCGCGGTGCTTCCGGCATGCGGAAGTCTTCATCATCGGAAGCGATGTAATCGTAGAGCACGGATTCATCGACATTGCCCGGCACGACGGAGCCTGCTGCACCGACAAACGTGCTCAGGTCGAGAATATTGATGTCTGCTTCCCGACGCGTGTCTCCGTGACATTCCAGGCAGCGTGTGCGGAAAATCTGTTTGACTTCCGCTGACAGGTTTTCTTCCTGTGCCCTGACCGTCATCGTTAAACATGACAAAGATATGGCAATTAGAGACAGTAATTTCCACGGGTTTGACCGGCTGCGGCTCATGCCTCACCTCTCTTGAATTCTCAGGTTGTGACAGTTCAAAACGGGTAGTTATCAATGTAAACGACTGTCCGTTCAAAATCTTCCCGGGTCTTTCCATTTTTTAGAAGAATTCATCCAGTGCCGGCCAGAGGGCTCTGCCTCCTCTCATTCTCCAACTGGATCGAAAACTGAGGCAGCGGACCTGCACCATTATAGTGAGGGACTATATTTCATCCGCCTGTTGCCTGTGATGCATCGAAATAACCCCTGTTTTTAAAGGGCTGGGGAAACATTTTGTTTTTTTGAGGAAAATCGCGGAAGAAATCTGACGCGTGCCCGTTCTCCTGTTGAAAGCCGGAACAATGCTGAGTCTGGCAGACAACTGAATCAATTTTATTTTTGAAAGGGAGAACCATGTCCAATCTCATCACATTCGTATTGGATCTGTCCATGATCGTCAGCGGAGTGGGAATCCAGGAAGATCTCAGTGATCTGCATCTGGATGCAGACTGTAACCCATCCGAAATTCAGATGCTGGAAAACACCGTGAACTGGGACGACAACATCATCCATCAGGGAGTCGATGTCGACGAAAGACTGCTGGAAAAGTACAGCAATCTCGTTTGAGTCCCGCAAAGACCATTCAGCTCACAAACTTAAAACCACCAACGTAAACAGGAGCCATTGTCATGTTTAATATGAAACTTCTCAAAACCGCTTTACTCTGTACCGCTGGCCTGGTACCGCTTTCAGCCGGGCAGGTTGCCCAAGCCCGTTCCTACGCACAACCGCCGGTGCGGTGCGTGATGAAGCCGGTTGTGACCTACCAGTTTCAGAAGCGACGTTTTACGCATTTTGTCACACGGTACGACCACTTTGGCAGACCGTACCGGGTCAGGCAGGTTTGTTACAAAACCGTCCGCGTTCCCGTGACGACCTGGGTTCGCGTGTGTTACTAGACTGTCGTCTGTTCCGGGGATGTCTGTACCCATTGCCAGAGACATCCCTTTACCGGGGAAGCGGGCGGAATCTGCTTGAGATCCAGAACGTTCCCGGCTATCGTAGGGGAATGTCCACATGCGAAAACCTCGAATCCCGATCAGATGAAAAACTGGCGGACCTGATTAAAGGTCAGGGAGAGACGTTCGCGCAGAAACAGGAAGCAGAAGCCGCGTTTAATCTGTTGTATGGGCGACATGCCTCAGTTCTGCTGGGATTCCTGAAGGTACGCTGCAGTTCGCATATCGTCGCAGGGGACATTCCCAGGAGACCTGGTTACGGGCCTGGCAGAAAATACCGGAGTACTTTGACGGCTCCCATTTCCGTGGCTGGTTATTTCAGATTGCGAAGAATCTGTTGCTGGACGAATTTCGAAAAAAGAAGATGACCTCACTTTCTGAAGGGATGAATGCGCCTGAAATGCAGGATGCCGCTCAGGCTTTCATCAATCAGGAAGAGAAACAGCAGTTGCAAAATTGTCTGAGTCAACTGGATGACTCCCGGCAGCAGATCGTTCGTTTGCGGCTATCAGGGCAGAGTCATCGCGAAATCAGCGATCAGCTGCAGATCGACTACACAACGGTTCAAACCCGTTTCCATCGAGCCAAACAGTTCCTGGAAGAGTGCGTCCAGTCGACACGGAAGGAGACTGCCTGATGCTGACCGCTTTCAATTTACCTGAAGAGACGGATGAACTGCGAGCCTGGCTCGATGGCATACTGCTTCAGCCGGAGCTGATGTCGGTTGTTTCTCAATTAGCGGCCGTGTATGCAGCAGAGAACGAGGCGCAGCCGAGCCTGGATGACGTTTTACAGAATCAGCGGGAGTCCGTGTTAGAGCAGGGCTGTCAGGTGCTGTCACCACTTCAGATACAGCAGTTGTTAACCCATCCGGAGCTGCTGCTCGAACTGCAGGAGCAACTCTTTCTGGAGGGAGGGGCTTTCTGGCAGGAGCGGATTGCGGCGCTGACGGATGAGACGGAAGTCTCTCGCGGGCAGGACTGGCTGAAGCAGCAGATCACAGAACCGCCTGCGACCGAGATGCAAAATGTAACAACCTCGCCTGCGTTCCAGACTGTCTCCTATCGAAAAATTGGAATCATTGGTTTCGTCTCAGCGGCTTTGGTACTGGTGGCTCTGTTTCTGAATCAGGAGCCGGATGCTCCCCAGGGCTGGGGTTGGAATCGACCAGGCGCATTGACGGCAGATGTGCCACCGGCTGAATATCTCAATCAACTGGCCGATTCCGCGGAAGAGTGGTTTAACAAGCCGACGGAGACCAAAGCGGCTCTGGAAACACGCTTGAAACAGTTTCGTGCGGGGTGTGAGACTTTGATCAAGGCACCGCATCCACAGTTATCCCAGGACGATCGAACCTGGCTGGTCGAACGCTGCCAGGCATGGGCCGGGAAACTGGATGAACAGATCACTGCTTTGAACGAGGGGGCCGATCTGCAATCTGCCGATAAGGCGGCTGATGCCCTGATCCGAAAACTGGTCAAAGCCCTGCGCACGCGTGCGAATACCGTCGGTTAATGTCGAATCGTCTTCTATGATTGCCTTTGTCTCCAGGCAAAATCCTGCAATTCCAGCAGAAAGCGAAAGAGGTTGCCAGCGTTGGGGAGCATCCAACCGAGCAAGGTGAATTCGCTGCTGTTACTGTTTGTCATTTACGCGTATTGAGTTCGTCCAGCATCTCCAGCAGATTGTTGGTCAGGATTACCGAGGCATCTTTCTGGACGACATTCGTGCCGAGCCATGTTTCATAGCCGCCGAGCCGATGCTGTTCGGGAGAGGGCAGGTAGCCGTGCCGACCGTTGGCTAAGCCGATGACCATGGTGCGTGCGAACGGGCTGCGATCCTTGATTTCCAGCCCGATCTCCACCAGTGTCTCGAACGGAATGCCGACGATGGCATACTCACCAATACGAATCGCCTGCAGGGTGACGGTGAGGGTGTCTTCTTCCCGTTCCTGCGCCTGGACCACTTTGCGTGCGTAGTTTTGGGCCTTGTTGGGCAGCCTGGCGATGTCGTTCTTGTCTTTCAAGGCGAGCACTTTTCGTGCAGCGGCTACATCTTCTGCTGTGGGGCGACGGTATTTGAGGTCGACTTTTCTCTCAAGCATGTCGATGCTGATATCGCGTTTGTGGTTCTCAATCTTTTTGTAAGCAAAATACGCGGTATCAGCGGCTTTGCTTGCGACAATCCGGACCTGTTCGAACGGCTCCCGCGGGGGACGGTTTACGAGAAAGGGGATGTTGTTGATATCGCCCGAGGCGCCATTGGACATCATGGCGACGAAGTTCTGATCCGCACGCAGGCGCGCTGGCATCAGCCGGGCGAACTCGCCGAAGTAATCTGCCGAAGCGTGCTTCTTGGGAATGCCTCCCACATAATGCAGAGCATAGTTGGCCAACAGGGCCAGCGGTTTTCGCTTCTGATTCTGAATGGACAGGACCATCAGTTCCGGATCGACGGGGCCCGCCGGCCGGTCCAGCACCGCGGCGCTGGTTCCCGGATTCATTTTGACGATGTCCATTTTCCCAAAGGGATTCGCAGGCATCTTGCCTGGCTTCAGGAACCAGCGGCGATTGAAGACTTCTTCAGGAAGATCATGCGACGCCATGCCCAGCGCAGCGACCTGCTGTTTCTCGAACGCCTGAATGATTGCCTGGGCGAGTCCGTTGATCAGAACTTCCCGATAAGCGACATCCCCGGGGGAACCTTCCGTTCGGTTGGACGGGGGCGCCGAATGCGTATGCGTCGAGGAAATCAGGATGCGTTCGACGGGAATTCCGGTCTTATTTGAAGCGATCTGTTTCGCTTCATTCAGCATCTCGGGGGGAGCGCCGAGCGCATCGAGTACTACAATCGCGACAACGGTCTTGCCATCATTCAGGACGATCGCCCGGGCATGCAGCGGGTCGTGGATGGCACTTTGATCCCTGGCTTTGCCACTACGCAGACTGAAAGGAAATAAGCGTGGTGAAACATCAACGGCAGAGGCGCCCGCCCGGAGTTGCGGCGGCTCGGCCTGCGTCTCAGTGCCAGGTCCCGTGATACAACAGACGAGCAGCGTGAAGAATATAGTTCGCCAATACATGGTATGCTCTTTCCGTCAAAGGGTGATGCTGATTACCAACTGTTATAAACAAATGGCTGCTTCCGTCCAGCAAAAAGTTCCTGACGACTTTTTTACTCGTGTCTGTAGGCAGAAAGTGCAGAGTCAGGTTCCATATTGTAAATCTGATCTGACTGAGTATGATACTCAATGTGCTGATATTATATTCAGTATCTCAGTGTGATATGAAGCTGCCGCGGCAGTATATCAAAACGAATCATCAATAATTTTGCACGGATTTATTCCCTCTCAGAACGGGTCCGTGCAGGTTCATCACAAGTTAGATGCCTTTAGAGAAATGACTCTCCACTTCCAGGTGCTGGGAAAACCAGGCCGCGATAATGCACTTTTCGTTCGCGTCGAGTCGGGACAATCGACCGCGCGATTACTGTTTGACTGTGGCGATGGATGTTTATCGAGCCTGCCATTTTCCGAGATCCAGGCGATCGATCATCTGTTCTTTTCGCATCTGCACATGGACCACATTGGCGGTTTTGATTCGTTTTTCCGTTGTACTTTCAATCGTGATGTCAAGTCGAACGTGATTTGGGGACCTGCCGGTACGTCTGCCATTCTGCACCATCGATTTCAAGGGTTCTGGTGGAATCTTCACGCGAATCAATCTGGAACATGGTCTGTAAACGACGTGCACCCGACCCACGTTGAACGATTCCGCTACGAGATTCGCGAAGCGTTTACTGAATGCCACAAAGAGGGTAAGACCGAACAATGCAGTCCGCTACTGGAAACGAGCGACTATTCGGTCTCTGCGATCCACCTGAAGCATAACGGCCCCTGCCTGGGGTATGTGGTTCGAGAAAACCCGAAGTGGAACATCCAGACCAACCGTGTTGCTGCAATGGGCCTGCGTCCCGGTTCATGGATGAAAGACCTAAAGAGTGACACTGCGACTCCGACGATTGACATCGAGGGCCGGACATTTGATCTCGCGGCACTACGAAACGATTTGTTAGTTGAATCACCTGGCGAATCGATCGCGTACCTGACTGATTTTCTGCTGGACGAAGCAACGAGCGAACAACTGCAGGAAGTTTTAGGCGATTGCACCACGGTTGTCTGCGAGGCGCAGTACCGGGATCAGGACATCGATCTTGCACAACGCAACTTTCACACAACGACCACAGCGGTCTCCCAGCTGGCCGCCCGCTCCGGTTTCGGCAAACTCGTCTTATTCCATCTATCCGACCGGTATACGAGAGGTGAATGGGGTGAGATGTTGACCGAATGCCGAACGATCTTTCCCAACACCGAGTTCCCCAAAGACTGGAACATCGAAGCGGAGAGCAACGGCAGCTGACAAGGCGTGGCACCTGAGCATGCTCATCTTTTGGTGATTCACACAGAAAAAGGGACGGTTTATAAAGGGGGCAGTATAAATAAAAAGTCCTGACCCCTTTTAATTCCTGCAAACACTTAGACATAAAAGGAAGCTGGACTGAATGGTACTTTCAAGTTTTAACTCGTTTCAAGAGACATTGGGGCGGAATAAAGGGGTCAGGACTATTTAATGTAATTAAGAGTCCTGACCCCTTTTGATTTTTCCTTTTGTCTGGTGGAAGATCATTAATTGACTTTATGGAGGCATCATCTTCGCTGGGAACCTTGGCCCGAGAATATATCACATATTTGACTTTCCGTGGCAGGGAAGGTGCGGCGCTTCCCGCAGAAACGGGCGAAGTTTGATTCGAAGCCTCTTTTTTTCCCAGAATGGGCTGATCCCGACAATGACCGTTCTTCCACGGCTGGCTCCAACTTTTTGAAAGTGGAGTGAGCATGATGGTGATGAAACCGAAAATGAAAACAATCGGCAACTTAATTTGGACTGATTGGGTTTGCGAAGTCAATTTGTTAATGCCTCTAGAATCCATCCTGAAGCTACTAATATTGTCCACTGTCAGAAAACTGTGACTGCGTAAAAAAGTACTGGTTCGACAGAAGATTATTCATTATGAATGGGATACTAAAGTTTAGTGGTTTTGCAATTTCAGGACAAGTTCAAATAAAAACTCACATTGCATTCAGTTAATAAAGGCATAAAGGGGCAGCGACTCTTTTTAATTAGTAATACTTGGATAGCACCGTAAATGCGACCTGTGAATCATTACTGAGAACAAAGTATTTCGCATACTTCGTGCACTGTAGACAATGTAATAATATTGGAGCTGCAGAATAAGATGCAGCAAGTTTGAATGTCCTGTCCAGCGAAGACACATAATTACAGAATCGCATACCAGAATGAGTTTTGACCGCGCTGTTTCCCTCGCTCGATACAACTGGCCGCTTTACCTCACCTGCTGCCTGGTGGCAGCTGTTGGATTTACCATCTGGACGACCCAGCTGGGGCCGCCGCTCATCCTTTACCTGGGACTCTTCGGTGCTGTGGTTGCGACCTGGTATGCGATCGCGTCTTTCGTCGCATTTCACATCATGTTTGATCGTCCTGATTTTCTTTCCGGTGATTGGCTGACTCGTTGCGTCGAACTGCCGCCCCAATCATGTGTCCAACTAAGTATCTGCGTCGAGGAAACGACTCTCCCAGTCCCGAAAATATTTCCTCTCGCCGAATACATCGAACTGGACCTGTTTGACGAATCCCTGATGACCGAACCGGCAATTGCCAGAGCAAAGCAGAAGTCTGGCGATTCCCCGATTCTCGCCACCAAACCAGATGCACTGCCGCTGTCAGACAACTCTTCTGAATTGACAGTGGTGACTCTCGTTGCGCACGAAATCCGCGATGCGTCACAGCGCGAAGCACTTTTTCGGGAGCTGGCACGAATCACCACCCCGGGAGGGCGGCTGGTTATTGCCGAACATCTTCGCAACGTTGCAGCCGCTGCGGTATTTGGCCCGGGGTTATTCCATTTCTACCCTCGGTTCACCTGGATAACGCTGGCGAAAAATACAGAACTCGAAATAGAATACGAATTCGATATCACGCCATTTTTCCACATCTTTGTGTTGCGTCATTCGGGATGCAGCCAAAAAGGATATGAACAGAAAAGGTTCCAGGAACCATAAATTGCGGGAAGAATAAAGGGGTCAGGACTATATAATGTAATTAAAAGTCCTGACCCCTTTTAATTTTCCAGAAAAAGATCAGGGGTGAAAAAAGGTGTCAGGAACCTTAATCTACTTTTCGAGGTCTGCCTCGGGGTTTTAAAGTACTTTCCAGGTCGAGTTGTTGGACTGTATTTTCGGTCCACTCCTTATCTCCAAACGGGGTGCCGCGTTGAATACTGCGTGTCAGCGCCTGTTCTTCGCGATCAGTCAGACACTGGTTAACATGTTCAAGCCAGCCCGGTTTGCGTCTCTGTGGCCAGGGAGCTAACAGAGGCTGCGGTTCGGTTGTTCCCTGATTCCAGTGATACAGGCTGCCCCAACGCCAGTCTTCGGCCCGCTTTACGAGTTTCGCCGTTAAGGCATTCCGTTCGACATAACGGCACACCGTATAGAAGTGCTCGTCCTCCTGGATCGGGAATGATTTGAACCGTCCCTGGTAAACGTGGCCGGAGCCGGTGCTCTTGCGATGGGCGTGCCAGCGTTGAGTGTGGGTCAGGGTTAGCCAGCCTGTGAAGCGGGAGAGCTGACCATCTTCACTGGGATGGACGACCAGATGCCAATGGTTGGGCATCACACAATAACTGAGCAGCCGTATCTCAAACCGCTCGACCGCTTCCGACAAGATCCGTTCAAACGCGGCGTAGTCTTCGTCCGTCTCAAAGATCGTCATCCGGGCATTCGCTCGGTTCAGCACATGATAAATATATCCTGCCTGGGCAGCGCGTTTTGGTCGTCCCATAATGAGAGAATTCTAGCGGAAATTACCTAAACTGTCAAATTAAGGTTCCTGACACCTTTTACTTCCTCAAAACGTTTACATCAAACATTAAACTATCAATGTCCCGACCAGTTCGAGAGAATATACGCTCAACAACTGGCCGCATAATTCACTCTTCGGGAGTCCGCCAGTCTTGGGCTATCGCAGAGTAACAGCGACTCTTCTATTTACATGATTAATTTCGAGGTACCTGAATGAACAAATTTCTTTGTAAAAATAATACCTTGCTTGCTTATATCATCTTCTGGTCTAGTTTCTTGATAATTACTGTCCTTGATTATTTATTAATTAGAGTAATTGGAATGGATTTGGAAGTAGCACCTGGAGAACTATATATATACCCAGATAAAATCTTAGGACCTCTTTTTTTGGCTCTAGCATTTTCTTCTACTCTGCTACTACTAGTCTCTTCTTTTTACATAAAATTAACGAAGAATAAAGTTATCAACGCATTTCTTGCTGTAGTATTTTTCTTACTCCAAGTAATCTCTAATTATGTTATATATATTTTTTTTATTATCATTTACTTTCTGTACATTTTAGGAAGATCTTTAGACGGAGTTCTCTATCAATAGAGTAAGCCAAATGAATCATGAAGCTAAACGAAAAAAATTAAATCGGCTTATTAACCCGAAGATGAAGTTTTAGCAGTCGTTCAGATATTCATGGGAAGAATAAAGGGGGCAGGGCACTCTGATTTTTTTCAATAGTTAATGGGCGTCTGGTTTGCTTTGTCCTGCGAGGCCCAGGCGGTTGAGCATCGGGCCGATGGTCAGGCCGCCGACGAGGATGGAGAAGGCGACGACGACGTAGGTCATGGTCAGGATGAGTTCGCCGACGGTATCGTACTGTGATTGCTGGGCGTGGATCTCTTCCTTGAGTGAGAGGGCGAGGGCC
Organism: Gimesia sp.; assembly: GCF_040219335.1. Lineage (NCBI taxonomy): Bacteria > Pseudomonadati > Planctomycetota > Planctomycetia > Planctomycetales > Planctomycetaceae > Gimesia > Gimesia sp. Next base: position 51,006 of record NZ_JAVJSQ010000021.1, read on the forward strand.
ACACTGATTCCGCCGCGGAGACCGCCCCAGGTCATGACTTTGATCGCATGCGATGTGAACTGTCGGCCGGTCAGCTTCTTCACAAGGGTGATCACCGTGCCCACGGAGAGGAACCGCGCCAGAAGTGCCGCGGGGATGGCCAGTGCACCAGCCAGCAGATATTTCTCGTGGAACGACAGCACCAGGACCTCCAGGCCGATCAGCACAAACAGCACCGCGTTCAGCAGCTCGTCGACCAGTTCCCAGAACGTGTCCAGGTGATCGCGGGTTTTGTCGGACATCGCCAGTGTGCGGCCGTGGTTCCCCAGGATCAGCCCTGCGACGACCATTGCCAATGGCCCCGAGAGGTGCAGCTTCATCGCCAGCGCGTATCCGCCTGTCACGACCGCCAGCGAAATCAAAATCTCCGTCGCGTAGTGATCGATGGATCGCAACAGCAGGAAGGCGAGCAGCCCCAGCACAAAGCCCAACGCAATGCCGCCGCCAGCTTCGAGGGCGAAGAGTTTTGCAACGTCGCTGGCATTTGTCTCTGCGACCTCTGTGTCTGCTTGAGCCTCGTGCGGAGGTTCCTGTTCGCTCTGCTGAACGACCTGGTTCGACTCCACTTGCGGATTTTCGTCTGTGTGTGACTCGCCATGCCCGCCCAAACCGGCAATGCCCAGGAGTGCGATAAAGACCACCACGCCGACGCCGTCGTTGAACAGCGACTCACCCGCGATTTTGGTCTCCAGCGACTTGGGGGCGCCGAGGCTCTTGAAGATTCCCAGGACTGCGATTGGGTCGGTGGGGGCGACGATGGAACCGAAGATCAGACAGTAGATGAAGCGGACCTCGATGCCGAGCCAGCCGGTGATGAGATAAGTGAGTCCGCCGACGATGAATGTCGTAGCGAGAACGCCGATGGTCGCGAGCAGGGCGATGACTGCAGTTTGTTCCTTAAGGTCGTTGAGGTTGACATGCAGCGCCCCGGCAAAGAGCAGGTAGCCGAGCATGCCCTGCATCAGCGTCTGGTCGAAGTCGATGGAGCCGATGAGCGTTTCGGCCGCGGTGAGCACCGTCGCCCCGGGCACGATCCGATCGATCAGCAGCAGGGCGATTGCGTGCAGCATCGCTAACAGCATCAGGCCGACCGTTGTGGGCAGCTTGAGCAGTTTGTGGTTAATGAATGCGAAGGCCGCTGCGAGGGCCACGAGGATGCCGGCGATATCGAAAAAGTTCATGGGCGATATTATAGGGACCTGCGCCGGGAAGAAAAGGAGTCTGGTGGTTTCGCGGTAGAGAAAAAACAACGGGCTTCGGTTGGCCAGGCTGACCTGTTACCGGCCAGGAAAGCGGTTCTGGTCCTGGTTAACGATGTTCATCTCCGGGGCTGCGTTGCGCTCTGGTAAAATACGTGCCTGGTTTCCTGACTGCGGTGCCGGTTCTGAAGCAGAGTCTGTCCTTTACTTTTTGGGGCATCCATGGGTGCTGACGATCTGGTATTTTGTGAATCGGCGTGGGGGCGTCAAGAGGAATGGGGGTGTTGACTGGCTCCGAGTGTGCAGTGAAGTGGGGGGGAGTCTGGTGTGAATTGCTCTGAATGTGCTGCGAAATGATTTGAGATTGTAGGAGACAGCGGGAACCGGTTCATTCTGTTCCGGTGAAAAGCGGGAAAAAACGACGTCGATTCAGGTGCTTCTGAGTCACAAGTGGGACAGGTTCCGGTGCACGCATCATCCGCCTCGCGCGCGAAGCAGAATTACACAAGAATACGATTCGGAAAGTGACGATCAAGTGCAATTTGTTCCGTTCTGGAGACAGAACTGCGCTGGATATCGGGAAGGGGTTGCAGATCTACCTGCAAGTAAGATCCATGATTACTGTATACAGGTTCCAGTTTGAGTAAAATGGGTTTAAATACCTGTTAAAACTGGAAAACGAGCATGATATTCAGATATAAATATATGGTTATGTGCCAGCGGGCCTGCCTATCAGCTGGTGATCAATCCGTTTAATGCTTATATGATGGTCTCATTTCTCAAGAGCAGAGATCTGTTCCTGCAGCCATCACATAAGTATTTACCCGCCTGCAGTTTCTATAACAGAACGAGACTGTGAAAGATGTAAGGATCAGATTGCATGCTACTACCTGCTCGAACTGACGACCTGTCCGCTATTTTGCGTCAACGCATTTCTCTGTGTCGGTCTCATTGCTGTGCGTGATGCAGTTCTTTACAGGAATCATTCTCTTGGATTGTGTCTCGTTGCATCTGTTCTTTCGGTAGTTTTCCCTCTGCAACAAACCGGGCTGAATCACTTACTTCTGAGGAGTTAGCAGGATGCTGCTTACTAACTGGCTAAAAACACTCACATCCCGTTTGCGGAGACGGACTGTAGTTCGTTCCCGCGATCGCAGGGCTCTGCGTCGTTACTGGCTGACGGTCTTGAACAATCAGATCTCCACGGTCGAAGTTCTGGAAGATCGGACCATGCTGACGACGATCACAGGGACGACACCAGACGGCACGGTGGCTGAAGAGGATCATCCGGTCAATCAGTACGGTGCTGAGGCACACTGGATCCCCATCAACTATTCCGAATCCGAAGCAACTCTCATTGCAGGTGAAGCTCCTCCTTTTTCTGTCAGCGACACGTTTAACCTGAGTTCACTGTCCGGGGCCAACCATACGATTTATCTCGATTTCAACGGCCATACGACAACTGGTACGTACTGGAATGAATACTACGCATCCGGTAGTAGCATCGTCACGCCTGCTTATGATACTGATGGCAACGTCGCTGTATTCAGTACTGCTGAGCATGAAGCGATGCAACGCGTTTGGCAACGGGTTGCTGAGGATTTTGCTCCATTTCATGTGAATGTGACAACTGTAGAGCCGCCAACCAGCGATCTGATTAAGAGTAACACCTCAGATACCAGATGGGGAGTGCGTGTCGTCATTGGTGAGAACACCTTCTACGACGACGCTGGTGGCGTAGCATTTCGTGAGTCGTTCAACTGGAACACGGACACACCAGCCTTTGTGTTCAACACGGAAATGTCTGAAGTCGCCTTGGCAGTCACCCACGAAGCGGGACACACACTGGGGTTGACCCACGATGGTACATCAACCGAGGAATATTACCGTGGTCACGGCAGCGGTACAACGGGCTGGGCTCCGATCATGGGGGTTGGCTATTACCAGAATCTGGTTCAATGGAGTAAGGGTGAATATACGGATTCCAGTAACAACCAGGACGATTTGAGTATTATCACAACTCAAAACGGGTTTGGTTATCGTGCCGATGATCATGGTAGCAGCATTGGCACTGCATCAACTGTTACCAGCGGTATGGCTTCCGGCATCGTTGAACGAAACACGGATGTGGATTATTTCCAGTTCACTACTAATGGTGGCGATGTCCTTATCGATCCATTTATCGAGGAACCCAACCTCGACATTCTTGCCAGATTATATGATGCAGGCGGTGCTCTGATTCAGACCAGTAATCCTGTTGGTGCTCTCAATGCTTCTTTTACCGGACTGTCGGCAGGCACGTACTACGTGTCTATCGAAGGGACAGGTGAAGGAAGCGTTTCGGGAACGGGTTACTCGGATTATGGGAGTCTGGGACAGTATACCATTACTTTCAGTGCGCAGGTTCCGACGCTGGATGTGATCAGCGATATGACACTAACGGAAAACGCTTCTTTACAGACGGTGAACCTGAGCGGTATCACTGCAGGCCTTGGAGAGTCGCAGCCTTTGCGAGTCATGGCGTCCAGCAGTAATACGGACCTGATTCGGGATCCGCTGGTCAGCTACACGTCACCGGACGGAACGGGGACATTGACGTTTACTCCAATTGCTCATCAGCGTGGTACAGCAACGATCACTGTGACGGTGGAGGATGGAGGTCTTGATGGTGACCTGGATACACCGAATGACAATGTCATGTTCAGCCGTACCTTCGATGTCACGGTGAATGCAGTCAATGGTGTGCCGACCATTTTCAGCCAGGGAGAACTCCTGCCTGATCCGGCAGCGAATCCGGCAGCAGGTGATGAAACAGGGAATGCAGTTGCCGTGGATGGGGACTGGATGGTCGTGGCTGCTGCATCTTATGACGATCGCGAGGGAATCGTTTATCTGTATGTTCGGAATGATGTGAATCAAACCCCGGATGATCTGACAGACGACACATGGGATTTTCATTCGACAATCTATGCCCCGACGAATGGAGTTGAACCAGGGTATTATTTCTTTGGCCAGTCTGTCGCCATTGACGGAAATGTGCTGATTATTGGTGCCTCTTATGCAGACGATGGTGACCTTGCCGGCTCTGTTTATCTGTACGAGTTAAATGAGGGGGCGGACCCGGGGCACGAGGATGATGTCTGGGTGCATCAGCGAACGTTCACGCAACCAGCAGACGGGCTCTTCGGGGCCCCCTTTCCCAGGGGCTTCGGTCCGTCTGTCTCAAACTTTGGTCACAGTCTGGCGATTCAGGGGCAGACAATTGTGGTTGGGGCCCCGAATGCCGATGTGGATGAAACAGCGAAAAGAGCAGGGGCCGTTTATGTCTTTATGACGGATGATGGCTGGAACACTTATTCCACCAGCAAACTTACGGCCTCGGATGCGACTGAATATGCTTATTTTGGAGAAGCCGTTGCGATCAGTGAAGATGAAAACACGATCATCGCGGGGGATCCCTATCATAACTTTGGGGATCCTTCTGGTTACCAGGATGGTGCCGTTTACCTGTTCAGCAGAGACACCAGCGGAACAGCGAGTCCGGGAGATGATAACTGGTCAGAGTTCAAAATGTTGACCGCTGTCGAAACAGACTCACGGTTCGGTTCTTCTGTGGACATTGAGAACGGAATCGCTGTGATTGGCTCTGACGGTGATGCTTATGTGATTCAGGAGTCAGAGAACTGGGATGTTCTCACTTCCCTGGCAGGCATTGGTGAGGCAAAGCCGGTTCGATTTGGCTGGGGAGTTGCGATCAGTGGGGATGTGATTCTCGTCGGTAGCCCGGACTATAATAATCCGGCTGATCCGGGATCCATCTATCTATTCGATGGCTGGAATGGTTGGGGATCTCCTGATTTAGAACAACTGTATGCCCTGGATCCGAATCTGAATGAATCCTTATTCACCGAAAGTATTGCCATCAGTGGCGGAACAATTATCGCTGGCTGGCGTAATCATGCCCACGATGGAGTTCAGACGGGGGCTGCCTACGCCTATGAATATCAGCCTGTCATCGATCTCAAGGCGGATATCACAGACGGTAGTCTGGTCATCAATAACCTGACCAATGAAAATGCCTCGGTCAGCCTGTCCGTGAGTGAAGGTGCGCTGGTCGTGACTCATCCGGACAATCGCCTGGTTCCGCCTGTAGAGGGAAATCAGGTCAATTTGACTCAATTCACGATTCCACTGTCCGCACTGATTTCAGGTGAGATCTATATCAACGGCGGCACCGGCAGTGAATTCGTGAGCGTTGATGCTTCCCTGGAGTCTGCGGGATTGAGGGTGATCTTCACCGGTGGAGAAGGGGGCGGTTTTGACAGTCTGGAGTTAACCGGGACTGCGAGTTCTGCCGAATATCTTTTTGAAAATGAACACGATGGCAAAATTCAACTGAATGGTTCGGGGCTGGATTTGATCAGCTATACCGGGCTGGAGCCTATTACGTCTTCCATCGATGCGGCGCAGGTAACACTGGCCTACAGCGATGCCGACGAAACGATCACTGTCAGCAGTCCCGCGAGTGGCCAACTCAGTGTGGATTCAACCGCCGGTGAAATTATTACTTTCCAGAACTTCAGCGGCAAACTGACGCTGGATGCAGGGGCCGGAATCAATACGCTGATCCTGAATGATCTGGGAGCCAGTCTCACTGCAGATTTTGAGATCCTCGACAGCGCGGGGACTGAGACGGTGATTCTGGGGGATACTCTGAATCTGGGGAGCGGGAAGACTACCATCGCTGCCGAAACGGTTCAGATTGCAGGGGCGGTGACGGGGGCAGGTGATGTCGAGATCGCTGCGACTACTATTGAATTCGCTAATACAAACAGTTCGCTCAATACGGGGGATGGTGATCTCAGTCTGCTGGCTGAGAATACGATTAATCTCGGGGAAGTGATCAGCACGGGGACGGTCGAGATCACGTCCTTAAATGGCGACATCAATGACAACAATGACGGCTTGAACAATATTACGGCATCGCGGGCGATTCTGTCTGCGGTCAATGGCCTCATCGGTTCTACCCTGGAGACAGAAGTCCGAAATCTGGAAGCGGTGGCATCTGGTGGTATTGATATCACCAATACCGGGGATCTGATCATTGGGGGCATCAGTGGGTTGGAGGGGATCGAATCGGCTTATGGTGCGGTCAGGATCTTTTCATTCGGGAGCATAGAAGTACAGGAGAATGTCTCCTCTTATACAAATCTGTTGCTTTGGACGCAGGACTCGGCAGTGGCCAGCCTGGATGAAGATATCCTGGTCCACTCAGGGGTGAGGTTGTATTCCGAGACAAACTATGTTGCCCTCTATGCCGACGATGACCTGACAGTCGAGGAGCAGGTGACGCTGGAGACGCTCTCTTCCAACATCTATCTGCGGGTTAATTATGATAGTGCCGATGGTGTCGGAGGTGTGCTCAATCTGGCTGGAGATCTGGTAACTCAGAGCCCCACTTATCGGGCTTTCGTTTACGGTAGCACGCAGGCGGATACCTTCTGGATCGCCCCCTGCCTGAATTCCCAAATGATTGTGAATGCTGATACACCCGCTTCTCCAGACCTGATTGGGGATACGCTGAATTACTTACTGCCCGACGGGGAGACGGCGACACCGGTTCCGTCAAGTGATGCAAATGGTACTATTTCATTTACGGGCGGTTATCAAAACATCTTTTATAATAACGTTGAAACACTGCAGCAGGGAGATCTTTCACAACTGGCTGGTCAGCTAAGGATCGAGGGGACCGCCGCCAATGATGTGCTCACGATCAATGCGACTGATTCGAATTCCGGAACCTGGCAGCTCAATGCCGGACCAGTAGTGGCATTTTCTGCGATTGACGAACTCGCCTTTTATGGTCTGACAGGTGACGACCGGCTGGTGATCAATCATCCCGACGGCGCGATTTTCAATCCGGCTGGTGGAATCCTGTTTGATGCCGGCGGTCAGGCAGGGGACGAACTGGAACTCACAGGAGGGACCGTTCAATCCGTACAACATCGGCTGGACGAGGGACAGAATGCGATCTATTTAAACGGCTCTGTTGCCCCTACTGTGCGTTATCAGGGCGTCGGAACTGTCATCGCGGATACCGATGCAGTGGCGACCACAGTGGTGGGTGACAGTCTCACTGTTTCCTCGGATGATGGTGTGCAAACGCGAGTCACCGGTAATACGGGAGTGCTCTTTACGAGTTATTCTGGTCTCCTGGCGGTAGAGGGAATTTCAGCATCAGCGACGATACAGCTCAATTCGCTGGGATCGGGAGTGTCGGGGACGCTGCTGATCGGTGGTAATCAACAGGAAACCGTGATCTTGAACGATGGTCTGAACCTGGGTAGTGCGGATCTCACGATCCGCGCAGGTTCCGCGCAGGTGACCGGTGAAGTCACGCGGGCTAGTGATCTTCAGATCGAAGCAAACACGATTACATTTGCAGATGCGAACAGTGGGATTGATGCCGGTTCCGGGAATATCGAACTGATTTCCAGTGAAGATCTGATTGTTGGCAATTTGACAACGACAGGAGCTGTGGTACTGACTTCGTTGAACGGGGATATTCGCAGAGTCAACGCGGGAGCGTTCCTGATCAAAGCCTTCTCTGCTGTGATGTCTGCAGAAGAAGGAGGGATTGGTTCTTCCATTAATTTGGTTACTGAGCTGAGTCACTTGGAAGCAATTGCATATGGTGAAGTAGTAATCAACAATACCGGGGACCTGATCATTGGTGGCGGTAGTGATCTGGTGGGAATTGAAACACTGGCAGGGGGCGTAAATATCTATAATCACGGCAGCCTGAAGGTCTGCGAAGATGTGATTTCATTTGGGAGCCTTTATTTAAGGACACTAGATGACACTAATCCATCGGCCAACAGTAATCTTATTGTAGATTCAGGGGTGTTCCTGCAGGGCGGTTCGTCAATAAGTCTCGTTTCCAGTGATGATCTGTTGATCGAACAGAATGCATTGCTGACTTCTTTCTACATTGGTCTCTTCCTTGATTCATCCAGTGATGATGTGAGTGGCGGCAGGCTCGATTTACTGGGAGAACTGGTCGTTTGGGGGGGAGCACATGCGCGTATTTACGGTGGCGATCAGGCGGATTCCTATTACATCAGTCCCAGTCAGAGGAATCGGATTCAGGTTTATGCCAACGCCCCAACCTCTCCCGGGGATACATTGTATTATTATACCCCGGAAGGTGTCACAGCGACGTTGTCCAGTTCCAGTACCACCGTGGGCACAGTGAGTTTTTCAGATGGTTATCAGGAGATACTGCATGTTGATGTAGAAAATATTGAAAATGCAGGCACTCCTCCTGAACCAGATCCTGCCTGGGTCTCAGTCGCTGGAACCTCTGGCAATGATATCTTGACGGTCAATGCGACCGATTCGAATTCCGGTACCTGGCAATTGAATGATGGCCCCGTCAACACATTTTCAAACATTGAGAGCTTTACATTCTTTGGTCTGGCAGGCGATGACCGGCTGGTGATTAATAATCCGGTCGATAGCGTGTTTCATCCGACTGGAGGCATCAACTATGGTGGGGGCACGGGGGGCGAGACGCTGGGCGATAGCCTGGAAATCATCGGAGGGGGGATCGAAGACAGCGAGTTTGAGTTCATTGCTGAGAACCGGGGCCGGATTTTTTATGGAGAGGGGGCTACACCAGCGATCAATCACTTCAATCTGGAAGAACTGTCTTCTGAACTCTCGGTTACAAATCAGCAGATTTATTACAGCTTTCCAGGCACACGGCCGCTCATAATCAGTGACGCCGGAGCAGGTGTGACTGCCTTTGATACTCGATTTGGCACCCCGTTGAAACTGATCTCGCCCATCGAGACACTGGCTCTGCAGTTTGGTAATAATCCGCTGAATGTTTATCAGATCAATCTAAATTCCCTGGGAGCGGGGTTCAGTGCCGACTTGATTATTAATGATCGGGATGACAATACCAGCATCACTCTCGGAGATGGACTAAACCTGGGTAGTGGCGCTGTCTCCATCACTGCGGAAACCGTGCAGGTCGCAGGAACCGTAACCGGTAACGGCGATCTTGATGTTATGGCAACCACGATCGATTTTCCCAATACGAACAGCTCTCTCAATACGGGGGATGGGAATCTCAGACTGCAGTCTGAGAATTCGATTAACCTCGGGGAAGTAATCAGTACGGGACTCGTTGAGATTACTTCGATAACCGGTGATATCACTGACAACAATGACAGCGCGAACAACATTGCGGCTTCGCGGGCAATTCTGTCTGCGGTCAATGGTCACATCGGTTATACCCTGGAGACCGAGGTCGGAAATCTGGAAGCGGTGGCATCTGGGGATATCGACATCACTAATACCGGCGACCTGATCATCGGTGGTGTCAGTGAACTGGAGGGGATTGAATCGACTTATGGCCGGGTCATCGTCCGGTCTTTTGGGGGCATCGAGGTACAGGAGAATGTGTCCTCATATACAAATCTGTTGCTTTGGACGCAGGACTCGGCAGTGGCCAGCCTGGATGAAGATATCCTGGTTCACTCAGGGGTGACGCTGCAATCGGAGACAAACTATGTTGCCCTGTATGCCGACGATGATGTGACAGTTCAGGAACAGGCCCTGCTTCAAACGACCGCTAATCATATCCATATTCATATTAATTATGACAGTGCCGATGGGGTCGGAGGTGTACTGGATCTGGCCGGGAAATTGATTACACAGGATCCCTCTTATCGCACTCTGGTTTGGGGTAGCTCCCAAGCGGATTCCTACCAGATTGTCCCCAGTTTGGATTCTAGAATTATCATTCAGGGTTATCTTTGGTCCCAGACGGAGACGCTGGATGATGAGCTGATTTACTATATACCCCAAGGCGAAGTTGCTACGCACAATATTAGTGGGCCGGATCAGGGCCAGATCTCTTTCAGTGGTTCGTATCAAGATATCGGGTATAATAATGTGCATACTCATTTCCTGGCCGGCAGCCTGACGCTGGAAGGAACAGCCGGTGATGATGTCTTAACGATCAATGCGACTGATTTCAACTCCGGCACATTTCAATTCAACGAGGGGCCGGTCGTTGCGTTTACAGATCTGTCAGACCTGACATTCAGGGGACTGGAAGGAGATGACCGGCTGGTTATCAATCATCCGTCGGAAGGTCTGTTTGCGCCTCTGGGGGGAGTCCTGTTCGAAGGAGGGGGGCAGACGACGGAAGACACGCTGGAGATTTACGGTGGAACAGCGTCTTCAGTCGAACATCGATTTATCAACGAAAATGATGGCAGCATTTTCTATAACGGCCAGACGACAGCAGCGATAACCTACACGGGGTTGGAACCGGTGCTGGATACGATTGCCGCGACTGATCGCAGCTTCAGTTTTACTGGCGATGCAGAGACGATCACCTTGTCTGATGAAGGCGATGCGGGCGATGGTGAGTCAATGATCGATTCAACACTCGGGGAATCGGTGGTTTTCACTCATCCGACAGGCACGCTGACGATCAATACCGAAGTCTTCGGCGGTACAGGATCGGATACCATCATTGTCAACCCGGTCGATTCGACTTTCACGGCTAATCTGACAATCAACGCCGGTAACGATGATACGGTGACACTGAATACGATTGATTCTGGATCCGGAAATGTAGAACTGAATGCCAATGAGATTGACATTGATGGCACCCTGACGACCAGCGGCATGGTTGCGATCCAGGCTGATTCTCTGATCCGTTTTGCAGAAACCGGTGTCATCGATGCTACGGCAAATACCGTTCAGCTCACTGCAGGTCTCTCTATTCAACTGGGAAAGATCATTACAGCGGGGGATGTCTGGCTGACTTCCACAGGCGGTGCGATTCTGGACGGTACTTTAAGTGAAAGCAGCCTGGTTCAAAGTAACAGCCTGTTTTTGCAGGCGGCAACTGGAATCGGTGGAGCAGGCGATGCGGACATCGATATCGAAGCGAATCACATCACTGCGGATTCATACCAGGGTCCGCTCATGATCGAAAACTTCGGGGACCTGTTTGTTCAGCTTTCAGAACTCCCTGATCTTATTCTCAATGAAGATGCGGGCGAACAGACGATTCCTCTCTCTCTGATTACGACTGCGGGAGGGACATCTCAACCGTTAAGCGTGACGGCCACGAGTAGTCAGCCATCCCTGATTGCAAATTCCCAGATAAACTATGTCGCCGGTGATACCACAGACAGCCTGGTTTTCACACCGGAGCCCGAGCAGACCGGAACAGCCACGATCACCCTCATTATCACAGATGGAGGCGTGGATCATCTGCTGGAGACAACGGGAGATAACCGGTCTATCGAGTTGACATTCGATATCACGGTCAACCCGCAGAATGATGACCCCGAACTGGATCAACCCGGTGATCTTTTGGTGAGTGCAAATGCACCTGAGCAGACGGTTCTCTTGAGTGGTATTACCGCCGGTGGTGGCGAAGTGCAGCCCTTGCGTGTTACGGCAGAAAGCAATAATCCGGGTTTAATTGCAGATCCGGTGGTGAACTATACGTCGGCTGATGCTACCGGCAGTCTGAGCTTCACTCCTGTCGCCGATCAGACGGGGACCGCCACCATTACGGTCATCGTGGAAGATGGTGGCCTGGATGGCGATCTGGGGACAACAGCTGACAATGCCACATTGACTCGAACGTTTGTTGTTACAGTGAGAGTGCTGGAAACAGTCTCCTTGCGGGTCATGGACAATCCAACTGCAACTGACGGGAATGGAGAAACGGAATCGTTGTCAGCTGAGGTGGACTGGCTGGGTGAGTGGGACAGTTACTGGCTCGAACTCTGGGTGAGCACCGAAGACCTGAGCTCCCAGGGGATCGCATCGGTTTCGCTGGATCTGGCGTATCTGACGGATCTGACTTCAGCGACTGGCATCGAATTCGGGGCAGCATTTAACCAGAATCAGTCTGGGTTCATTAACGACGAAAATGGTCTGGTTGAAGGCCTGTCAGCGACAACCGATTTAACGGACCTGGGAATCAATACGCAGCTGCTGTTCGCACGAATCCAATTTGAATCACTGGCCGAGGATAACGTTCTGCTGGATCTGGAGGGGCAACGAATCGGTCCATATGATCTCGGTCTCCAAATTCAGACTTCGCAAATCGGACTGGGAAGTGAAAGGGTGGGCCAGAACGCGAACGTGGATCATTCCGCCGCTGCGATCTGGGCCAACCCGTACGACCTGAATGATGATGGCCAGATCAGCTTCCGGGATCTGTTGCTGTTTGCGAGTGTTTATAACAGCATTACTGCGGAGTCGAGTTCACAGCTTGCCTGGTTCAGCGACTTCAACCAGAGTGGTCGCGTCGCTTTCCGGGACCTGGTCTTACTGGCGACGAATTACAATAAATCGAAATTGCAGCAGCAGGAAGTGATTTATCCCAATAATTATCCCCAGGATTGGGATCAGCAACTGCAGGTTTCATCGGTTGTGGATGCTCCCTCAACGGCAACGGAACTGACTCAAGATCAGGCACAGACCGCTCTGCAGAGTGCTGCGGATGATGTGCGACCTAAACTGAGTGACGAGGGACAGCAGAAACTGTCACAAGTCCAGGTCGAGGTTGTTGATCTGTCGGGGAACACACTGGGCAGGGTAGAAGGGGACACGATCTATCTGGATGTCAATGCGGCCGGCCATGGCTGGTTTGTTGATCAGACGCCCCGGGATCACAGCGAGTTTCAATATAACAGCCAGCTGTCACTCATCGCTTTGCCTGACAGTGAGGCAGCTGGTTTGATTGATCTCTGGACGGTGATTCGACACGAACTGGGGCACCTGCTGGGTTACGAACATACAGACGACGGATTGATGGAAGCAGTGCTGGATCCTGGTGAACGAAAATTAGCGGACTGGTCAGAGGAGACCGATGACTTTTTTGCGTCCCTGGAAGACGATACCGAGCTGCTTTCGTTTTAACTGTCACCCATGACAAACGCAGTGGGACCAGGATAGAATCTGATTGAGTGCCGGGGAAGACGTTTTGTGAAGACCGTCCATTCCTCCTTCATACGATTAAGCGTGAATGGTATTGAACTGCGGCCTCTCCCTGAAATAAAATCTGAATCAGATTTCTCCAACTGCAAGATAGGTTTTCCTTGAAGTGAGACTCCTGATGATGAGATTTGCATGTGTCGTGATTCTGTTTTTTGCAGGGAGTGCGAGTGTCTGGGCTGATTCGGTCCGTCTGCCTGCCAACCAGGACAACTCGATAGTCATGGTTGACAAAGAGTGGTCGGTCAATGCTGGTTCGAGTGGCCGTATTCGGATCAAGGGGAACCAGCACATCGTGGCACTGAGCTTCGATCTGGCGGCTGTACAGGGGAAGACAATCACGCGGGCCGAACTGGTTTGTTATCCCGCCGCAGAGACGATTTCGGCAGTCACGCTCTCCACGATCGCGACCCCCTGGCAGGAGATGACATCAACGGGTTTGACTGCGGGCATTGAGGGCGTCAACGGATGGGGCTATCCTAATGCACGATTTCCTGCTGTTTCAGGCGGAAATGCATTTACCCTGGTCCAGCAGTCCGAGTTTGAACTGCGTGACGGTCAGTACCACTGCGAGGTGCCGGTCGATCTGATTCATGCCATGACCACAGGCGTTGCCTTCGGACTGGCACTGCATGAACACGAAACGGATTACGGACGGAACCCCACGATCTTCTCGCGTGAACAGTCCAGCAAACAGCCGTACCTGCTGGTTGAGACCGAAGACCGTTCTGACGACGCACCACTGCCTGCCACAGCATTGCAGCTGGTCCCCGTTGATGGAGCGTCTGCTCAACTGACACTGAAGGCACCACAGCGTGGCTTTGCCTACAGCGTTCTGGTGGATGGGCATCCATTAGGACGGCATAATATCCCTTTGGTGAATCCCGGCGTCAGGCAGACGATTCCGCTACGCGACCTTCCCGAGCGCGTGACAAAGTCGGGGCAGCATACAGTGGAAGTGATCACGGTCAACCGCACAGGACAGCAGTCGCAACCCGTTAAAGTAACAGGGAAACTTTTCAGTACTGCAGCAGTCCGTTTTCCACAAGTACGCCCGCTGCCTGCTGCCAGAGCTCCCGTGTCTGGTCTGGCAGTGATTCCCGTGACTGACAAGTACGACCAGAAGGGACGCGCCGTGGGGGACTTGCCCCCGGATTATCGGACACATAATTCCCTGTTCGATGGCCAGCGAATTCACCTGACGGCCGCCGCCGGTGAAGTGGTCGGCTTTCAGGTACTCCTGCGTGGTGACAAAGAAGTTTCCGTCGAGTGCAAGCTCGATGCTCAGAATTGGCGTATGGATCTGTTTCAGGCAAAATACGTTCCGACCCAGGGGCGTCAAATTCCAGATCCGCTGGTACCTCTGCCGAAAACGATTCCTTTAGATCGAGAGCAGGATCAGGCAGTCTTTGTCGACTGCTACGTTGCGTTCGAGGCAACAGCAGGGGACTATACCGGGAAGCTCACGGTTTCCGATGGTCGTGAAGTTCCGCTCAAGTTGACCGTGCTGCCTGTCCGACTTCCGCGGAAGGCGTCGTTCCTGTGTGAAATGAACGGCTATGGTCTCCCGGACCATGTTGACGATTATTACGCGCTGCAGCAGGTGGCCTACGACCATCGGGTGCATGCGAACATTCTGCATTATTCTCATCATACCGCAGCCCCTGGTGCCCGGAAGAGTAACCTCGATATGCGTCTCCGCTCCGGTCGCCGAATGAATAATCGACGGTACGATGCCATTGAGCCGGGGGCGAAGCGGGCTTACTGGGACGACTTTGCCGAAGCGTTTGGCCCGTATCTTGATGGATCGTGTTTTGAGGATGGTCACCGCGGTCGGATTCCGGCGCCGGGGTTCTACCTGACGTTTCATGAAAGCTGGCCGCTGAACTGCCGGGCGTATTTTAATGGGGATCCTGATGCGTATCGTGCCTTTAAAGACACTCCGGTTTATGCTGAGACGTATGTGAATGTGCTGGATGATTTTGTGCGACTGGCAAAATCCCGGGGCTGGTCCCAGGCTGGTTTTCAGGTGTATTTCAACAACAAAGGGTCTCTGAACGAGAAGACCAAAGCGCCATGGATTCTGGATGAACCGTCGGCTTATTGGGACTATCATGCGCTGCAGTATTATGGCGAGCTGACGGACCGCGGACTGAGACGCGCCGACGAGATTCAGGTCGACTACCGGATCGATATTTCCCGACCAGAATATACCCGGGGAGAACTCGCGGGGCGGGGAGACCTGTGGGTTGTTTCGGCCTCGGCGTTTCAGAACTATCGCAGGCTGGTCACCGACCGGATGGAGAGGGATGGATTACAGGTCTGGGTTTATGGTACTTCGAACCCGGTTCACGAGAGTAATCGTCAGTTGCAGGCCTGGGCTGTGGATGCCTGGCGACATGGGGCGACCGGTCTCGTTCCCTGGCAGACGGTCGATAAATCAGGTAAGGCGTTGCGACAGGCTGATCAGTTGGGACTGTTCATCTTCGATCAAACACCGGAGGGAAAAACGGTGATCCGCCACTCGACACGTCTGAAAGCCTATCGCGAAGCGGAGCAACTCATCGAATATCTGACACTGGTGCAACAGCGGCAGGGCTGGTCAGCCAGTCAGATGCGGACCTTTATCGATCACTATGTCACCTTGACTGGATCGGTGCGGAAGCAAAACGATGACGATGCGGGGACAGCGGAATACGAACGGCAGACTCTGTTGAATTTTGATCGGCTGAGACAGGCGGCTGTTGCACTATTACGATAGACGGTCTCCACAGCAGCCCGAGCTGTTCTCCTCGCATGGCTAATGGAAAGCCTTACCTGTTAAGCTGCTTGATCTTCATCTACGAGAGTGCGCTTCAGTTGAACAAAATGAAGGCGGTGTTGCGAAACATGACTGCGAAATGATTTGAGATGATACGGGACAGCGAGAGCGGGGCATTTTGTTCCGGTGAGAAATCGAACTGGTCTAATTCCCGGTGGGCTTGTTTGTTATGTTTCCAATCCTGGTGAGCAGTTTGCGAGCCTGCTGATCGCCCTGGTTCGCAGCTGCCTGCAACCAGCTCTTGAGCGTCTGCAGTTGCATCTCGCTCAGGGATTTGGCCTGACCGTCAGATACCATCTGGGCCAACTTGAGTTGAGCCGCGCGGTCCTCTTTCTCGGCTGCCTTCCAATACCAGTCTACGGCAGCATCGAGATCGACTGTCACACCGGTGCCCTTTCTGAGTCGATCGGCCCAGTCGTTCATTGCCATCGTATTGCCCTTTTCGGCTGCGGCCTGCACCAGGGCAATAGCCTGTTCTTCGTCAGGCTTGACCACTGTACCCTTCGCGTACATTCGCGCGAGCATCGTCATCGCGGCGGGGTGCTTGTGGCGGGCCGCCAGCTTGAGATACAAAACACCTTCCCTGGGTTTGGCGGGTAATTTGGTTCCGAAGACGAGGGTGTAGCCCAGTTGGTAATAGGCTTCATCATGCTTGTCTTTGGCGAGTTTTTGGAGACTGTGCAGGGCCTGTTCGTAGCCTTGCCGTGCGGCGTAGCCGTAAAACTCGATCCCTTTATCTAAATCTTGAGGCACCCCTTTTCCACGATGGTAACAGTAGCCGACATTGTTGAGTCCCATCGGGTACTGCTGTGCCGCCGCTTGCTTGGACCAAAAGTATCCCTGCTCATTGTCTACCGCAACGCCATTGCCGGATAGATAGGCGTAGCCCAGTTCCGCCTGGCCTTCTGCGTCACCCAGGTCCGCGGCTTTGCGATACCACTTGACTGCCTCCGCCAGATCCTGCTCGACACCTTGTCCTTTTTCATAACAGACACCGAGCTTTGTGTTGGCAGAAGCATTTCCCGCCTCTGCCGCTCGACGCAGCCAATCCATTCCCTGGGCCGGATCTGCATCCACATGCTTGCCTTGCAACAGAAACTGACCCAGATTACGCATGGCCTGAGCGTTACCTGCCTCTGCGGCCCGACGACACCAGTGAATCGCCTGGTCCATGTCGCGTGGCGTCCCCACTCCAAATTCATAGGCGACGCTGAGGAGGAGCATGCCGGTAGCTTCCCCCGCTTCTGCCGCTTGCTTGTAATAGTCAAATTCCCGTTGGGGATTTTTCTTGACGAACTGCCCCCGCTTGTAGGACAAACCCATCATCATGGCGGCAGTGGCATTGCCCCCCGCCGCCGCTTTCTCGACCCACTGGATGCCGGCCCGCGTGTCTTTGCCTGTCCCACGCCCTGCGATGAGCAGTTCGCCGAGATAATACTGTGAATCGCTGTCGCCCTGTCTGGCGGCAGCAGTCAGCCACTTGACTGCTTCGGCATAATCCCATTCATCCCGATGCAATTCGTCAAAGGACAAGCGAAAGCCGAGCTGCGCCATCGCCGCGGTGTTTCCTGCAGCGGCCTGTTGTCGCTGTAGTTCCAGTTCGGAAAGTGTTTTGGTGTCTGAACCTTCTACGGTTGCCAATGACTCTGACGGTGAACTTGTCTCCTCCCCGGAAATGTCGTCCCGGGTACTGTTGGTTGACGGTTCAGGTTGTTTCTTTAGGGCGGCCAGTTCCTTCACGTCGGTGGTTTGCTCTTCCTTGAGCTGCGCCAGCAGTTTTTTGGCGAGTGAACTCCCGCGCCCGGCTCCGTCGGTCAGGAGCTCCCTGGCTTTTTGGGTGTCCCGATCGACCCCGTTGCCTCCCATGTAGAGATATCCCAGCCAGACGGTCGATCCTCGATCCCCCGCGGCGTGTCCTTTCTCAAACCACTCGCGCGCTGTTTCAAGATCCTTTTTTCCCCAACTGCCGAACAGGAAGCCCTCTCCTAAATCAGAATGGGCATCGACCAGTCCACCATCGATGGCCTTCTGGAACAGGTTTTGCGCCTCTGCTTTGCGCTCCTCCCCCAGATCTTCTTCCAGGTACAGGCGGCCCAGGTTAGCCATCGCCAGTGGGATATTGCCTTCAACCGCGGTTCGCAATAGCTTTTGCGCTTTGTCGATGTTTTTTTCGACAAGCTCGCCAGTCCAATAAAGGATTCCGAGATTGTTTGAGGCTTTGGCAACAAGTTTGCTCCAGCCTGCGGCCATGTTCTGACCTTCTGGGCCCTCGGCAAGCCACTTCGCAACCTGCTTTGTGCCTTTTGCAATCGATTGCTCGAAGTATTTGACCCCCTCCGCAACTGTCTCGGAATCCGGCTTATCTTCGACGTCAGTCAGCAAGGTCCCCATGGCATACATGGCTTGGGCGTTGCCCGCTTTTGCCAGTGGCTCAATGAGCTCCCGCGCCTTAACAAGATTTTTCTCAACGCCCTGTCCATGATGGTAGTGCTCGGCCAGATTGAACCTGGCAACCTCAGCACCTTGGTCGTAGGCCCATTTCGTCCAGCGATACGCCTCATCGAAGTTGATATCGCAGCCGATACCTTCGTAGTAGTAGAACCCCAATCGGGCGGCACTCGCTGCGTCATCCTGTTCAGCCGCCTTTCGATTCCAGTAGAAAGCCTGCTGGTCGTCCGCTTCGACAGTATTGGTACGCCCTCCATAATGGTTGGCCAACATTACCACTAATTTGGTGTTACCTTGTTCTGCGAGCGACTTGAACAGCTGAAGAGCGCGGGATTCATCTTGCTCAATTCCCTCTCCGGTAAACAGTCCCTGGGCCAGAGTCAGCGTGGCTGTTTGCAGTCCGAGTTTATTTCCTCGTTCTGACCAGGCGAACACCTGTTTCTCGTCTTTCTTCCAGTGTTTGCCCGTGCGATATTCTTTGATCAGTTTCAGAATGGCAGGTGCATAGTCCTTCTCGGCTGCCTGCTTGATGAGTTCAAGGGCTTTGTCCGGATCCTGCTCGACGCCGACCCCTTGCAGATACATGAGGCCCAGTTCGTGGGTGGCTGCCTGATCACCCTGGTCTATCGCCCGCTGAAGCCACTTAGCCGCTTTGGCCTGATCCTGCTCAACGCCGTCCCCTTTCTTGAGCATCTCGGCATAGGCCCTGGGAACTCCTCCGAGATCCGAATTGGCCAGGTATTCGATTTTCTCGGCTGCCGTGGAGCTCCCGTGCCTTGCTGCTACTCGCAGCCAGTAAAATGCGGTGCGGAGATTTTTTTCACAGCCCCTTCCCTCCAGATAGAGTACTCCGAGACGCTCTGCCGCCGGCGCGTAATCCTGTTTCGCGCTCTTGTTCAGCCAGTCGTGCGCCAAAGGTAAGTCAATTTCTATTCCGCGACCAAACAGATAAGCGGAGCCCAACAGGTACTGCCCTGCGGGGTCGTTACGCTGCGCCGCCTGCCCGGCCCAGAACCGATGAAGTTTCATGTCTTTTTCGACTCCGTCACCGTAAAAATAACGAAAAGCCAGATCAGACATGGCCGGTGGATACTTGTGTTTCTCAATCGCTTCTTTTAGCCAGATTTGCGAGTACTTTTCGTGTTCCGGGAAACTCTTCATCGTGCGGAACATTTGACTCAAGTCATAAGCAGCCCGGGGGGAACCGTGCCTGCCCGCGCTGATCAGCAAG
Source organism: Gimesia sp. (assembly GCF_040219335.1). Taxonomy (NCBI): domain Bacteria; kingdom Pseudomonadati; phylum Planctomycetota; class Planctomycetia; order Planctomycetales; family Planctomycetaceae; genus Gimesia; species Gimesia sp. Next base: position 70,786 of record NZ_JAVJSQ010000021.1, read on the forward strand.
TCGGTGGCCCGCTTGGTGTCCTGTTCAACTCCCTCGCCTTTGGCAAGTGCCATTCCCAGATCGTATTCCGCTTTTGGTTCTTCCTGTGCGGCTGCCTGTTCGAGCCACTTAAAGGCCTTCTCTTTGTTTTTGGTGACAAATGTCCCATCGCGATAGGCGACCCAGAGTTCGTAGGCGGCAGGGCCATAGTCCTGCTGAGCGGCCTGCTCCAGCAGCTGACGGGCCTGTTTGAGATCGGCTTTGACCCCCTGACCATCGCGATACATGATTCCCAACTGGTATTGGGCAAGCTTGTTGTCCTGACTGGCGAACTCCTGCAGATGCTTGACGCTTTTCTGGTAACCTTTGGCAACGGCCCGGGCATACCACTGCGCCGCCTGATCTATGTCTTTCTCGGCTCCCAATCCATTTTTATAGCAGTATGCCAGATTGTGCATGGCTGCGGGATATCCGCGCTCAGCTGCAGCCTTGGTGTATTTGATTCCCTGGGCCAGATCGACCTCGACACCGCGGCCTTCGAGGTAGGAGAAGCCAACTTCAGACAGCGAATCGAGATCTCCGAGGTCGGCTGAGATTTTGAGCAGGCGTGTCATTTCACCCAGGTCGGCTTCAACGCCCCAGCCTTCGCGGTAGCATAGCGCCAGTCCCTTCAGACATTGAATGTCATTTTGCTTCACACCGCGACGCAAGAGTGCGACCATTTTCGCATAGTCCTGCTCGACCAGCTTGCCATTGCGGTATTCCCGGGCCAGGTCATGTAGTGCCGGGGGGTAATCCTGATCAGCCGATTTCTGCAGCCACTCGATTGCCTGCTTGAAATCCGGTTCGGCACCCAGGCCTCGCGCGCAGGTCCAGGCCAGTTGATATTGCGCCTGCGGACTCCCGGCTTTCGCTGCTTTCTCCAGCCACTCTCGTCCCTGGGGGACATTGGCGATGACCCCGTTGCCCAGCAGAAGGCGGACGCCGAGATCAACCTGCGCTGACAGATCACCCTGGTCCGCTTTCTTACGTAGTGCACCAATATCGACCTGGGCCTGAACCGGGGCGATGAGCAGCGCCATCGTCAGGAGCATTACGCCCCAACTTTTTGCTAAAAATGAAAAGTTACGTATGATGACAGCGACAAAATATCTCACGAATCTACCCTTCCGGCTGCTCACAGGGAACAATAGTTCTTCGGCTGAATTCATGGGCGAATCGGCGCGAAAACATCACCCATGACTTCCTCGCTTTGGTCTCGCTAAGCAGGGGGAACTGGATTCCCATATGCTTATTAATTTATTCTATACATAGAGGATCTCAAGGTCCAGAATGAATGTTCGAACTAAAAACTATTGGAGAACCGTGATTAGCAGTGCCAATTTCTTTGATGATCGACGGACACAATCATGACACTCTAAATTTTCTTTAGGGGGGCGATTGGATCAGGTCAGTAATTGCTGGACGGGGCCCGTACTGTCGGCGAAGCGGTCGAGCTTGAGGCCCATGACATGTGCGTGGGTGAGCCAGAGGTTTGCCAGGGCCGTGCCATCTGAGCAGTGCAGATGCTGTCCGGTCTTTAATTGTCCTCCACCCGAACCGGCGACGACGATGGGCAGGTCGGTATATTGATGCGTGGCACCGTCTCCCAGACCTGAGCCATAAGTAAAGATGGTATTATCCAGCAATGTTGTTCCATTCGCCTCGTGAATGGCATCCATCTTCTCAACGAGATAAACAAACTGTTCCATATGGAAGCGATCCACCTGCAGCAGTTCTTTCATGTACTTGTTTTGATTATGCGACATCTGATGATGGCTCATCGGTTTGTCGAACAGCGATTCGTAGCGCATGGGAGTATCCCAGCGTTCGGGGCCAATCATCAGGGTGCCCACATTGGTTAAACCGACCTGCAGGGCTGCGACCATCAGGTCTCCCATCAGGCGAATATACTGGCCACGGGGGAGTTGTGAATTATCTGGTTCTTTGACAGAAGCTTTGCCTATTTCATGTTTGATCTGATCGAGTTTGTCCATCTGTTCTTCGATCGTCCTGATGCCATCGAAGTACTCCTCAAATTTCTCACGGTCTGCCCGGCCGAGTCGTCTGTTTAATGAGCGTGCATCTTCGAGAACCAGTCCCGTGATGTCGCGAAAGGCCTGATTCTCCTGTGTGCCGAACATGCGGCGGTAGACTTTCCGTGGGTCGCGCATCGATGGCGCAACATGCTCCGTGCCATACCAGGAGATATTGTCAAAATAGATCGACTCTTTGTTGTCCCGATGGCTGTTGCAACTCAGTTCCAGGGTGCGGAAGGGAGTCTGCTCCCCGACGTAGTCCGCAATGATATGATCGAGCGTACGCGCCAGGGGGTACACCGACGACTTGACTGCATGGGCAGTGGCGCTGCTTAAAAAACAGGAGGCACATTGGGCGTGAACATCGCTTCCATGCTTGTAGAAGCGATCCATGCCGGTGATGAGCGTGACTTTCTGTTTTACTTTTTCGAGTGGTTGCTGAGTGGGTGTCAGCTGTTGCAGCGGTCGGATGCCGACTTTCAGGCCGGTTTCCCGGGTAATCTCTTCCTGACTGCTAGTGAATTTGGGGATTGCCGCATCCTGTTCGCCCGGAAAGAAACCGCGACGCACCACACCAATGGGCACATAGAAGACTGCCAGGCGTTGGGCGGGTTGCGGAGGATCTTCAGAACGCGCGAGACTTTCCAGCCAGGGTAATGCCAGTGTCGCACCTGCTGCTCCGCGGAGAAATGATCGCCGACTGGTTTTCATCATCATTCTGCCATTCTACGCTAACATGTTACGGGATCTTTTCAGGATGAGTTTACTGATTCAATGACACTGACTGGTTTCCCTGCCTGACTGTACCCTGTAAGAAAGGGCGACTCAATACGATTTCTTTGATGAGAGACTGGAACCGGTAATCTGCGGCTGCTGTTTCCGTCACAATCTTTTCGAGTGCCAGTGAATCTGCCGCTCCCATTTCGCGTCCGAGGGCGAAAGAAAGCAGGTGTGCTGCAAAGGCCCGAGTAAAGCGGTTCTTTTCATTCAGCAAAGCATCTTTGAACTCGATGATATTTGTGAATTCATGTTTGCTTAACAGCTTACCGCTGGCATCGACCATTCGTCCATTGGGGTATGTTTCACGCCAGAGGCCGGCTGCATCATAATTTTCCAGTGCAAATCCTAAGGGATCGATCCGCTGGTGACAGCCCGCACAGCTGGCATGTTTTCTGTGGACAGCGAATCGCTCACGCAATGTCAGGTTTTCTTCGCCAGACTGCGGCTTGTCTTCCAGTAAGGGGACATCAGCGGGCGGAGGTTTGGGGGGATCATTCAGAATGACGCCTGCTATCCAGGCACCGCGGGTAATCGGCTGAGTTCGCGTGGCATTCGATGTCATCGTCATGACGGCAGCGCTAGTGATGACTCCGCCCTGTCGCCGATCTTTCACAGGCACACGTCGAAATTGCACTGTCACCGGTGAGCCTGGATTGCCGCGCGTCCCATCGCGGTACCAGGCCTCCAGCAAATCGCTGCGATAACTGAAATCGGAATCGATTAACTTGAGGACGGACTGATCTTCAATCAGTATGGTTTCAAACAAGAGTAATGGCTCCAGCATCATATGCATGCTGGCACGGTACTTGGAAAAGTAGAACTGCGGATACCGCTGACGATCAGGAGTGGAAGAGATAATGCGTTCCAGTTGCAGCCATTGGGTGGGAAAGCTGTCGCAAAATCGCTTCAGACGTTCGTCGCGCAGCATGCGGGCAACCTGCTCGGTTAGTACGTCAGGCTCGTGAAGTTTCCCGGCCGCAGCCAGATCAAGCAGTGTCTGGTCAGGAATACTTCCCCAGAGGAAAAACGAGAGACGGGAAGCCAGGCTGAAATCATCAATGCCTGTTCGATTGGGAGAGTCCCCCTCAGCCGACTGGTCATACAGATAGAAAAACTGAGGCGAAGCCAGTACCGCTGCTGACGCTTCCAGCATGCTCTCTGTAAAAGACTTTTGTTGTTGTATCTGACTTATAACATACGAGGTATAACGCTCCACAAGTTTGTCACTGGCGGGACGTCGAAAAGCGCGCGTCAGAAAATTCCTTAAGCGCGCTTCCACGATTGCCTGTGTTTCTTCCGCTGTCCCTTCTGCCGGAGCTGCAAAGAACTCCTTCCAGATACCACAGGTTTTGGCGTTGAAGTCGGCACTGAAGACAATGGAACGGCTCAGTCTCAGAAATGATTCCAGCAGTAATGGGGAAAGCGAGAGGTGGTCGGCTCGATTATCAAACCCGTTTTCGGCCCGCAGGTCCTGTGGAAAGGCGGCTACTCCGCCCAGTCGTTTTTCGATCAACTGAGACTTGCCCAGCGGACGACTGCCGACTCGCACCTGCTGAGGCATCTTTCCGGTCTGTGGCTGAAAGTAATTGTCGTACTCCCGCAGCATCCGTTCCGGGAGTGAGAAGACTTCCACTTTCAGCTGGAACAGATCCTGAACGGCATTGTTGTACTGAAACCGGTTCATGCGTCGAATCGGTGTGCCCGGGACGTTCTCCGCTGATTCAATCGATTGCTTCAAGTAGGCTTTCAGACTGGCTACCAGTTGCGTGCGCGTCTTTTCAGCAAGAGGCTGTTCACTTTCAGGTGGCATGTATCCGGAGTCGACTGCCTCAATTACATCCTGCAACGTTTCTGGAGTGCTTACCAGCTGATCGGAGTTTTGCAGGCTGAGCAGATTGACTTCGCCTTCCACCTTTCCATTCTTACCGTGACACTTCACACAGAACTGCTGAAAGGCCGGCTGGATGATGGTCGAGAAAGTGTCAGTCTGCGGATCAGACGCAGGCTCAGCTCCCTGGCTGAACAGGGGCGAAAGCCAGATCGTCACAAAAACACTGCTATACGAAAATCGTGATATCAAGGTCGCCTCTGATCCGGGATTCACCATTGAGGATAAGACTGAGATCGTGCTATGCATGACTCACCGTTTATATATTAACTCAGTGCCCCCCACGATGTCTATTACGGAGTGGATAACCCCTGATTTCGTTGGAGTGCGCAATATTAAGCTGGGGGTTGAATTCGGAGTGCTGGCAACAAACTGCTCTTGATTTTCTGTTTCAACTTAGCCTTATCCCGCTGCAGTACTTGTGCCTGTCTGTTCGTGTCTGGTAGATAAACCAAACCGTTTTGATACAATCAAAGACCTCAACTTATTACAGGTATTACACCAGAGCCGGGGCGCAGGGCATTCCAATGACAGATCAACGACCAAACATCATATTTATCATTACCGATCAGCAGCGCTTCGATACGATTCATGCCGCCGGCTATGATTTTATGGAAACGCCCCATCTGGATCGTCTGCATCGCGAGGGAATTGTATTCAACAACTGTTTCATCACCGCAGCTTCCTGTGCTCCTGCGAGAGCATCGCTCTTTACGGGGCATTATCCACATACGACGGGGATTCTGAAAAATGCAGATACCTGGAAGCATGGCTGGATCGAAAACCTGCAGGAGGGAGGTTATCAGACGGTCAATATCGGCAAGATGCACAGCTGGCCCTACACGACTCCCCTGGGCTTCGATCAGCGGTACGTGGTGGAGAATAAAGATCGCTATCTGGAGGGACGCTACTTTTACGATGAGTGGGATAAAGCCTTACGAGCCCGCGGTCTGGTGAAACAGCAACGGGAACTCTACCGCCAGTTACCTGATTACAGAGAAAGCCTGGGGGCCTTCGACTGGCTGCTGGATGAGGATATGCATCCTGACATGTTCGTGGGGAATATGGCGGTCGACTGGATTCGCAACTACCCCGTGAGCGAACCATTGTTTCTGGAAATTGGTTTTCCCGGTCCGCATCCTCCCTATGATCCGATTCCCCGGTACGCAGAGTCTTATCTGAAAAAAGATCTCAACATCGCACCTGTTCTGGAAAGTGATCTGACGAACCAGCCGGACCCGTTGAAGGCGATGCGAATTCATAATCACGAGGTTGATCATGACTCAGTCGTGCATCTCCTTGATCCCACGGAAGAACAGCGACACCGACAGCGCGCCTATTATCTGGCGAACGTCACGATGATTGACGAAAAGGTGGGGGAGATTATGAATGCTCTGGAAGAGAAAAGGTTGCTTGACAACTCGATTGTCATCTTCAGCTCCGATCACGGCGATTGCCTGACAGATCATGGACACAGTCAGAAATGGACCATGTACGACGTCATTACGCGTGTGCCGATGATTATCTGGGCGCCAGGTCGCTTTGGGCAACCGCGTACAATTGATGGTCTGGTTCAGCAGATGGATCTGGGGCCCACATTGATGGAGATTGCTGATATCCCCATACCAGAACCAATGGCAGCACGCAGCCTGTTGCCGTTGCTGGAATCGGATGCTGAAGCGGCGTCATGTTTACGTGATGTCGTTTTTGCCGAACAGGCCAAAGATGGTATTCTGACAACCAGCAAGTTTATGACTATGGTGCGCACGCAAGATTGGAAACTGGTTCACTTTCTGGACGAACCGTGGGGCCAGCTGTTTGATCTCACAGCTGATCCCCTGGAGGTAGACAACCTCTGGGATGCGCCCGAACATGCCGAAAAGAAGAAAACGCTGCTCGCTATCCTCCGCGAATGGCGCATTCGCGACAGTTATGAAAACTCCGACCTCTGGGAGGATTATCGGTAACTCTGATTATCAGCTATGAAGCTTGTTCTGTGACTCATTCTCTGAGTTCAGCCAGGCTGAGCGCTGGAAAAGCTCTGTACCGTATGTCACGTAAAAAAAGAGCCACTTGCGGCGAATCGCAAGGGGCTCTTTTTATGGTGGCGGGTGTCACTTTTGAGCTGGATATCAAGTTGAAAATGATTTCGATAAGTCCCATTGAATTTGAGATTTGGGAAGAGGCGGTCCGAAGGACTATCGCTTTGGAGATTTCCTGAATCGGACCCAGTCGGACTATTTTTGGACTGAGTGTATACATCTGAATCTCATTGCTCTCATGAGAAGTTCTACAGCAGGTGTTTTAACACCCCCCCGACTGTCTGGGATCGTGTGAGGAATCAACCGCACTGACACTCAGTTCTGATCTGTAGCCTGCAGGGGATCAGGGTGCCGGCGGTTACCCGGGAAAATCTCTGTAAGTCGAAGAGCAATTGATATTTTGGAGGAAGGAACTGGCCTGGATTGGAACTGTTAGAACTAAAAATCAAATATTCTCTGACCGAATGTCATGTTTCATTACATCACTCAGATAGATGAAACAGACGTCTGTATTTTTACTGCAATCTGAACACAGAGATCAGGAATGTCCCATGCGAATATTTGAACGAATCAACGACATTATTGCGGCCAATATTCATGATATGCTCGATCAGTTTGAAGATCCGGAAGTCATGTTGAAACAGGCCATCCGGGAAATGGAACATTCAATTGATACCGTAACCCAGGATACGGCACGTGTGATGGCGGGTGAGAAGCGACTCATTCGGGAGTTGACCAAAAATGAAATGGAAGCTCAAAACTGGCAGCAACGTGCAATGCAGGCGGTCCAGAACGGAGACGATCAACTGGCTCGCAAAGCGCTGGCCCGCAAAAAGGAACATGAAAACCTGAGCCAGGCCCTGAAAGAACAACTGGAGCCGGTTAAAAAAGCAGGGGAAACGCTGAAGGTTCAACTGTCGGCCATGAAAGCCAAACTGGCGGAAGCGAAGCGGGAGTTGTCTGCTTTACTGCTGCGCAAGCGATCTGCAGAAATCCGGAAACAGTCGCGCACTTCATTAAGTTGCCAGCAGACAAAAGCCTTTAATGCAAATGCATTTCGCAAGTTCGATCGGCTGCGAGAAAAAGTCGAAGAAGCAGAAGCGGAAGCCGATGCAATGGATGAGTTAAACGCTATGGCTGATATGTCCATGCTGGATCCCCGGGATACATTTGCCAAAGATTCTCTGGCTGAGGGAGTTCATTCACTGGAGATCGAAGAGGAGTTGAATGCACTGAAGCAGAAGAAGGACTGATTCTTCTCAGGATGAAAACTTGACAAATGAATCCGGCAATACTGAGAATGAAGAGTGCTTCGCTCCTACAGGAAGGAAAAGGCCCAGCGTCCGTGAATCGATTCCCCCAAACCCGGCAGACGTTGATACAACGTATCGCGACCGATCGTCAATCGCCGGAATGGAATACGTTTCTTGATGATTACTGGGGGCCTGTCGTTCGCTTTGCGATTCGCTCCGGGAACCTGAAAACCCAGGATGCCGAGGACATTACTGCTGAGACTTTCAAAACACTCTTCACGGCCGATCTGCTCTCACGCTGGCTGGAAGACCGGCGTTCCCGACTGAGTACCATGCTGTGTGTGGTGGTCAGGAACCTGATTTCCAATCGCGCGCGGCTTCAGTCGGGTCGTGAGAAAATCATGCACGAACTCAAGCCTGTGCTGATTGCTGAGATTACCAGGCGGGAACGGGATCCTGCGGAAGATCGTTTCTATGAAGCCTGGGCGGAGTCACTGTTGCAGTCAACGTTACTGCAGTTGCAGCAGGATTCTCTCAAGCGAGGGCGGGTGAATGCATTCCGCGTATTTTACGGTCGAGTTCGGGAAGGATTATCTAACCCGGAAATCGCGGACTGCCTGAACCTGAAGGTGACGGATGTCGAAAACCACTATAAACGGACGAGGGGGCAGTTTACCGACCGGTTGCGCAGCGGCATTGAAGAGCATGTTCGCAGGTATGGGAATGAGGATGACTTCGCTCAGGAAGTCGAGAGGGAGTGGCAGACTTTGGGGGAGTATCTGAAAATGCACGGCGATCTGGAGGCTGTGTTCCATCAGCTTCCCACAGAGTCGGAAGAACTCCGTTGCCGCGAGCGCGAGTCGAAGGCCGATCTCTTACAGCAGCTGACTTCATTCATCGATCGAAAGACAGAACAGCATGACTGACCACCGCGAACGGGACTATGCAGAGCCTCACAAGGCAGCCGGACGAACGGCTTCCCGTCTGTCGGATCTGAGTGAGATCGTGGATGTTCTGCTGGCAGCAGCTACGATGATCCGCGGCTGTCACCAGGCAGGCCGCTTGTGTGGATCGATCGATGCTTCCCGGATCATACAGGTTGAAGGGAGGAGTGAATGGCGGGTAACCCCCGCGAAAGAGGAAACGTCCGAGCGAGTGACGTTCCCCGCAGCTGCCACCTGGTATGCTGTCGCAGAGCATGCGGAGTTACAGGTATTACCTCTGAATATCGAAGAGGCACAGCAGCGCGTGGACCAGGCGGGGGTAGAGTTCCCCGTGCGGCTGATTGACAGTTTTGCATTGGGAGAACTCGCCTGTCGAATCGCTGGGGATTGCAGAGTTGCGGATTATCTGCAAAGCCCCCGGGTTCTGCAACGGATTCCGTCTGAACTCCACACGTTGATCGATCTCACGCTGGGGTTCGATGACGATCAGCGCTGTGAGGAGATTGATGCTCTGCTGTACCTGCTGAGAAATATTCAAAAGGCTCTGCAAACGGATACGCAACGCCTGACTGATGCGAGCGGCCCGGGCAATGAGCCGAAAACTACCGTGGCGGATACGCCTGAATCGTACGCTCGACTGCCATTTGACCAGATTGGTCATTTTCAAATCGTCAGGCGGCTCGGTAGTGGGGGAATGGGTGATGTCTACGAGGGTTACGATCAGTCACTGAAACGCACCGTGGCCGTCAAGGTGCTGCCGCCGGAGCTGGGACGGCATGATTCGTTCGTGCAGCGATTCTATTCCGAAGCCGCCAGCGTGGCGAAAATCATTCATCCCCATATCGTTCAGATCTTTTTCATAGGCGAGGATCTGGGGCAACATTATTTTGCGATGGAATACGTCGAGGGAGAATCTCTGGTAGAACAGCTGTCGTGCGGATGTCTGTCTGTCGCGGCGGCGTTGAATGTCATCGAACAGATTCTGCAGGGTCTGGAAGCCGCGCATCGGGCCGGACTGGTTCATCGAGACGTCAAGCCGGGAAACATTCTCCGCGAGCGGGAAACGGACCGTTACCTGCTGGTGGATTTTGGTCTCGTCAAATCACTGAATGATGACAGCGGGCCGACGCTTTCCGGAACGGTCCTGGGGACAATGGATTACATTTCTCCCGAGCAGGGCAGTAGTCGGGGCGTGGATGCCCGTAGTGATCTTTATTCGCTGGGAGTCGTGCTTTATGAGTGTCTCAGCGGGAAGCTGCCTTTCACCGCAGACAGTCCCACTGGGATGATCTTTCAGCATGTGTATGAGAGGCCCGTGCCGCTGTCCGAAGTGGCGGGGCCGGTGCCTGCTGCTGTCACGGCGATTGTTTCAAAAATGATGGCTAAGGATCCGGCCCACCGCTATGCGGATGCCAGGGCCGTACTGGAGGACATCAGGGCCTTTCAGCAGGGAGAGCTGTTGCCTTCGCACGCCGATCAAATCGTCCAGAACGATGTCGATTATTTTTTCAGACCTGTGGCCAGAACTTCGCCTGCTGCCGCAGCAACGGCAATTATTTCCGCGCCCGACTTCAGTGATTTTGACGATGAACTGGAAGTGCTGAATCGCGGACCAACGCATCTTGGCGAACGGCTTGTGCAACGTTTCTTCGACTGGTTTGAGGCGAAGTCTCCGCACTGGGCGGAGCAGTTGCAGAATACCCAGATGCAGATCGACCGGGCGATATTGAAGCTGGAGCGGCATCGCGATCACCTGTCGTCTCTGAATCGGGATGCCCAGCTGCTGCTCAAGCAGTTGCAGCGGGACATTAACGCAAAATCACAGATTACCGCCGACACAGAAAGCGGAGAAGATTTCCTGCTGGAAGAACTGCGTAACGCCTGCGCGGAGCAGGAGGAACAGGCAGAAACGATACAACGGCAGTTGCATCAGGTGAATGCACGACTGGCACAGGTGCGAACGGAACGCGATGTGTTACTGGCGCGGTTGAACAGCGCGGATACCCGCAGGGGCGGGAGCCGTCCTCTCCGCAGACGGAGGGTTGCGGTACTGCTGACGCTGGTGGCAGGTTGCCTGCTGCTGATCTATCTCGTGAGAAATGCTGCTGTCAGCATTCCCGTCTCCGGGCGGTCGGAGCCTGCTGGGAAGGTTTCCCTGGCTTCGCAGACCGGCTCCCTGTTTCAGCGCTGGCCAGTCGGTTCCGGCCCGGAGATTATTATCCCGTTGCAAGCCAGGGTGCGTGCGATGGATATTGCTGTTTCCCGGTACGTCGATCAATCCGCTTACACGATAGTCGCTGCACTCGAGAACAATATATTGCTGAAATATTATTATCGTAAAGGTCTGCAGAATGTTACACAGGACAGATTTGAAGGTGTACCCGCCGGGATTACGGTGGTGACCCTTTCCCCGCAGGCAACTCTGACAGCTGTTGCTGCCGGCGATCACTCGATACGCGTGTTTGAAACGAACAAAAGTGGAAAGGAAGAATACCGCCGACTGGAAGGACACGTACAGCCGGTCCTGAATATGGCATTTTCGGGAGATGAATCGACACTGGTTTCGCTGGGGGATGATCGAACCGTCCGTTTCTGGGACATCCGATCCGGAACGGAGATCCGGCGTTTCGAAGTCGGTCGAAACAGTGCGCAGAAGCTGGCTGCTAATGGAAATCTGAGTCGACTTCTGATTGGAAATCAGATACCCATCGGTGACCCACTGGTGCTGTGGAACTCGTTGGAGTCGCGACCGGAAAAGGTGTTTCCTACTGAAGCAACACCTGCCCAGCTGGCGCTTTCGACAGATGCGCGAATCGCGCTCGCCTTTGCGGCTGGTCGCATAGATGTGTGGAATGCACTGACTGCGGAAAAACTGCGTACTTTCGCTCCCGGGAGCCAGGCAGCAGCATTTGCACCCGAAGTTAACCGTGCGGCAACGCTGGTCAACCGGAGTCTGAAACTCTGGGAGACCACGACAGGGAATCTGGTTGAAACGCAGGATTTACAGATTACGTCCAGCAAGCGAGCAAAACTGCTGCTGTCAGAAAATGGGACCTTGGGCGTGGTGGCGACTGATAATAAGACGCTGCATTTTTGCCTGCTGCCCGAGGTCCCTCTTCCTGATGATTTAGTGTATCAGTTTCACGCCAGAACACCGATTCATGCGCTGGATCTTGCACCCGATGGAATCTGGCTTGCGGGTGGCGGAGATGGAATGATCTATGTGTGGAACATGAATCATCCGCCAGCGAGTTTTGAACTGGATTCTCCAAATCAGATTTCGAGTCTGGCATTTTCTCCGAATGGGGAGTACCTCGCATACGGAACGGGACAGGAAGGTGCCAGAACCAATTATGTGGGGGTACGAAAAATGGATTACACCAATCGGATACAGCGATTCCTCAAAAAAACAACCGACTTGAAGAAACTGGAAGACTTCGAAGGTCCGGTTTCATCCGTCGCCTGGGATCCGCACGGTAAACAGATTCTCGCAGGCAGTCTGAGCGGGCAGATCAAGAGCTGGGTTCCGGAACTGAACCAGGTCAAATCGTCGCTCCAGCTCAAAGTGCCCGTACTGCAATTAAGTCAGTTCAAGGATCGCACCGGTTGGCTGATGCTCACGGGGGATCACGGGCTGGAACTCTGGAATTATGATCAGACTTCGCCAAAAGACATTCTGCAGACAGCTTATGAGGGGATCGCCTGTGCTGTCTCTGAGAAAGAACAGTTGATTGCCATTGCCGATCGGAGAGGGTTGATTCATCTGATCTCCGAGGAAGATCTGGGGCAACGGGGAGTCCTGCAGGCTGATTCTGACCTGGTGACGGATCTCTGCTTTGTTCCCGCTGCATACCTGTTGGCGGCCGCATACCGGAGTGGTGCGGTTCGGTTGTGGGATACCCGTGAGCTCAGTGTGGTTAAAGAATATCGTGATGGTGTTTCACCTGCGACGTCGCTGTTAGCGAGTCGTGATACCAGGCATCTGATTGCCGCGATGCAGGATGGAAACGTTAATATCTGGAAGCTTCCCTGAACCTGGGAGTGATGATGATGAAACAAAAAACTGGCAGACAGAAAACGCGCAAATGGTGGATCATCGGCAGCGGACTTCTGCTGTTGCTGGCCGTGGGAGTCATCCGTGAGTATGGCCTGTTCTCGACAACAGCGGAGTATTTCACTGACGCCTCCTTTGAGAGCAAGCTGGACAGACTGAAATCTCAACCGATAACGCCCGTGGAAATTGACGAAGATGCGGAACGCGTACGGCAGTTGATGGAGGAGCGAACCGATTATCGCGGTCGACTTCTCTTTCCACCCACCACGGTTGCCGAAATGAAATACGACCCGGAACTGGTTGCGGGGATTCCCTGGGAGAAGAACTACGAGCCCGTGCCGCTGAACGAGGTCGAAGTTACCTATACCGAGAACCAGTTTCAGCAGGAGCGTGCGGACTGGTATCAGAACCTGTTTTTAACAGAGTATGAGGAGCATGGGGAAAAAGATCCGCGGTGGGATGAGCCGGCGCGGGAATTTCTGAAAGAGGCAGCCCGTTGGGTTTCGATTGCACGATTTCAAAAGCACCGCTCACCAAAGTTTTATCCAGACCAGTCTGATGGGCAACTGGCAGAGCAGGGCACAGCGGTCGTTGAGCTGGGGTGTCGGGATCCTCTGGTTATCAGCCTGGTCATTGAAGCACTTGCCAGTCAAAAGATGTATGGGGTTATGACCGCGCTGACTCAACAGCTGAATAAACTGTATACCCCTGACCGTTACTCGGAAATCGTGAGTTTTCAGATTCTGAAGTCTCTGGTACTTGTGGGGAAGGGGACCGATAAACGGGAGGCTATGTCGCGCCACTTTCTCAAAGCGATCAAGGAGAAGCAGCTATCTGGTCTCGAAAGACGGATTTATCTGGAAGAGATGGGAATCATCACGGCTCCTGCGCATCAACCGATTCTGGGGCCATTCATGCTCGCACTGGAAAGCCAGGAGAACGCTGACCCCTGGCTCAAAAGTATGATTCTGGGATCGTTTTACAATCAACTGGGGACCAACGGGAGTACGCTCAGGGAGTACTGGCCCCCCTATACCAAATTCATTCAGACTGACTGGGCAAAAGTGAAATCCGTGTTCATGGGGCATCTGCGTAAATCGTACCGGTTATATCTGCAGGCGTATCAGCTGGCTCCCGAACTTCCAGAGGCCCCGTTGAAACTGTATCCCATGTCGTATCGGCAGAATCCACAGATGTTGTACGCGGACATTCTGCTTGATGATGAGGGCGAATTTGATCGGCTCTCACCGGCGAGTCCAAGATACTGGTTTGATCGTGCCATCGCAGCCCAGTTCGATTATCGTCCCATGTATCGGCTGTACCGCGGCTCTCTGATTCCTTCCCCCACAATCTACGAGAACTGGAAGCGTTATCAGCCGGTGCTCAAGTTTGGAATGGAATGTCTCAATTCCGAACGCTTTGATACGCAGGTGCCTTTTGGTTTTCAGGATGCGTTGCAGGCCATGATTGCCGGTCATGAATTTATGCGGGGGCCTGGTGGAGCCCGCAGTCGTGAAGTCTATGGCTCTGATGATGTACTGCCCCAGATGCAGAGAATGGTAAAGGGATATGCATCCCACTTGAGTGTGGAGCAGACGGACTACTACGAAACATTGCTGGCTGGAATGAACTGGATTCAGGGGCACGAGGAGGCCGCCCAAAAGCAGTTTGCGGCTTTGGGAGAGCGTATGAAGCTGGAGGCGCTGCAGGAAGTCTCCCTGAATATAATGGAATTGAAACGCAGTCAATCCCCCAAACAAGACAACGATCAGCTGACAGTAGACATGGAAAAACTCCGCGGGATTGGTTATCTCAGCGATCGGTCACAGCTGATGATTTCCCTGGACGGCGGTCGGGTTCAGACATGGGATCTGGAAACACGTCAGATGTTGAAGGAATATACTCTGTTTCCCGATGTCGCACCGGAGGCAACACTCGCGAAGAGTATTTCAGATAATGTGAAATTTATCAGCTGCTATCAGCAGCCTGAAATCAAAATCTTTGAAACCGTATCATTTACCGAAGTCGCCAGCCTGAAGCTGCCCGCCGACAAGCCCGTGAAAGCACATCGTGTTTCGAATACCGGCAAGTACATCGCAGTGGCACTGGCAGATCAGGTGGAACTCTGGGAAGTCGCTTCGCAGAGCAGGATTGCTGAAATCAATATTCGAGCTAAAGAAACGATGGTTGATAAATACGACTGGCGGGATTTTCTGCAGCTTGTCAGGGAAGTTCACTTTACCGCGGATGATAGTAAGCTGGCCTTTGTGCGCGGGGGCATCTATAAGAAATTCAATCCGGGATTCTGGTCGCCCGGAGCACTGCCGCATGTGGTGGATGTTCTGTATGTCTGGGATTTGCAGCAGAAAAAGCTGATTTATACGGGGCAGCCATGCCTGCCTAACATTAATTCGATCGGATTTACCGAAAACGGATTGGAACTGCTGGTCTCCGGAACGAAATGGAGTCTGGCTAACCGGAGTCCGGATTCCTATCCGGAAACGGTCGAAACCCACACGATCGGGTTGCTGAATCTCAAGGAAGGAAAGATCGTCCGAGAATATGCCGGTCGTAACAAGCCTCTCTGGGTTCCGAAAGCGTTCGGTAAGGATCGTGCGCAGTTGATCGCGATGGCAGGTAACGAACTGCTGGTCTGGGACTGGAAGAGTGGCCGGGAGCTGACCAGTCTCCAGCAGCATCCCCATGATGTGCGGTATCTTTTGACTTCAACGGAACAGGATCGGATGGTGACGGTCGACAAGGAGGGAGTCGTTAAGCTCTTTGACGGTCAACTGGTTCCCCAGGTACGACAGGTGTTGACCGGCCCGGACCTGTATCCCCATCAGCAGCCCCACACGATTCAGTTTCATTCAGAAACCGGACAGATGGGGGTCTGCAACGGACGAACCGGCGCGCTGATCTGGGATTTTTCCGATCCGAAAACGGTTACCGGAAGGTTGTATCGTTCACCAGGGCCGATCGGGACCAGGGCCCTTGGTTTCAGTTCCGACCTGAAGTATCTGGCGACCACCGCGACCACCATGCCTGGGGAGCTCATGCAGGAACTGGCTGAACCGACGCCTGTATCCATCTGGGACACGGCATCAGGCGAAGTCGTCCGGATTCTGGAAGGAGAGACCGATTTCGTCGAGTCGGGCGTTTTTGATCCGTCGGGGCGATATTTTGTGAGTGGCTTGAAGAATGGAAACATCCTGATCTGGGATCTGGAAACAGAATCCAGTCAGCCGGTTCAGGTTCTCAAAGAGCACGTCGCCAGAGTTACCAAACTGAAATTCTCGCCAGACGGCAAGACCCTGCTTTCCGGTGGGTGCGGCGGGGAGTCGTTTGGCAAGAAAGTGAAGCCCGCAGTCAAGGTCTGGACACGTGCGGAATCTGCAGGCGAGTTTCAGGTACAGCAGACAATGGAACTGGATCGTCATGTGCCTCCCACTTTTGGGATTCAGGACCTCGATTTTTCTTCGGATGGAAAGTGGATCCTGGCTTCCTGTAATCATCGTGCTTCGCTGTTTTCAAGGGAGGGGGAGTTGCGTAGTACGGTAGAAGGGGGGGCATTACAGTTTTTACCGGAGGGGAATCAGTTCCTGACTGGAGAGGGAAGGGCAAAGAAAGCAATTCACCTGTGGGATCTTGACGGCGCAAAGGTGCAGACCTATGCGTACCATCCGCAGACCTTTATTACGGCGCTGGCACTCTCCCCGAAAGAGGATGTGATATTGTCGTCCTCTTATGGTGATGGCATCAAAGGATGGTTTGTCGAGTCTGGGGAGCAGGTTTTGTTTCTGTCCGATATTTTTTCCAGGAGTAATCTCCAGAACGAAAAATCTGCATCGGAGCCACAAAAAGAGTAAAGAATCTTTCTGCGAAACCACACCTCGCATGGCGGGGTCTCTCTGCAAATAATCACACCACAACGGCTCGCAACCTCTGGTTTAAATGAGGTGGCGCGCCTTTTTTCTACAATAAACAGCATTTCTGCCTATCACTCCATCACTGTCTGCTGATTTTATTTCGGATCTTTCCAATTTCTTTGCACAGTCGCAGTCAAAATAGCGCCATGTAGTATGAGTGCAGCTTGGAATTGTAGTTATCGGAATCCTGCCTGCGAGAAAGAGTCACCTGGTTGAGTTCGATTTATTTTTCAGCAGGCAGGAACAGCTCTTTCAGACAGCCAGGCTCATTCTTTGTGAATTATTTCTGTCTATTTTTCTGCGTTTTTTTCAGACTGCGTCGGGATCTTCGTCCGGATCTTGATTAAGTGAATGAAAGGCGACGTTTCTCAGCAGGCATGAGGTCGCCAGATCTACGTCTTAACTGTCAGTCGCCAGCCGCATTGATCCGGAAAGGAGGGAGAGTTCAGCATTTAGTACGAGCTTACTGCTGATTCTGTGAGGGAATCAGCGGGTACTATCCAGTGGTGTATTGGTTATATCACATTAAAAACAGTATCAGTTAAAAAGGAACTATGATGACTAGTACTACATTAATGCGTGACAAAATTGATGGACTGCGCCTGCAGTTCAATTCGGGTGAGCTGAATTCATCCGACCTCGAGGTTCAACTGGAATCGATGTGTGCAACCAGTGATCTGGATGCAACCGGCACTCACGCCGATAAAGATCACCTGGTTTCAGACATTCATATGTGCCCCTGGCATACATGCCAGGCAACACGACACGGGTAATGCCGATGACCAGTCAGACCAGAATGATTGAGAACTATCAGGCGACCGTCGCGGCTATGACAGATAGCCTTGATTCGTTCTGGGATGTGGTTGACTGGAGCGATGCCCCCCTCCGATGGCGGTTTTTCCGTCCCAGGGGGGCGTTGCTACCTGTTCAGGGATGGAAGATCCACATTTCAGCGAGTGCTCATGAAAGTCAGCGGATGCTCAAAGTGGTAACACCGCTTCTGATTGATGCTGAGGCCGCGTTCAAGTTTCCTCGACATCTCGAAGACATCGTCTTCCTGAATTCAGGTGATGGCGGAATCTCGGTATTGGGAAAGATTGTGACGATCTATCCGACTGATCTTCAACAGGCGCAACAGTTGATACCACTGTTGGAAGAAGTCTGGCCTTCCAGTTGTGGTCCTGAAGTGGTGACCGATCTGCGAAGGCGCTCGGGAGCAGCGGTTTCGTTCCGTTATGGAATCTTTGGGAAATCTCCCGTGCTGACCGATTCGCGGGGGATTCACCAGTATGCCTTGAGCAGTTCTGACGGGACGCTTTATGCTGATAGTCGGGATCGTGCGCCAGACACACTGCCTCCTGATCCTCCTTATGCGGGAGTTCCTGCAGAGGCATGTCCTGTTCGTCCAGGTAAGACCTTTACCGTCGACGATCAGCGCTATTCGGCGTTGCATCAGATTTCCGAAACGGCTCGTGCTACCGTATATCTGGGAATCGACTTGCAGTCATTCGACAGTGTTGTGATTAAGGTTGGCAGACCGGGAGTGGGAGGGAATCTCAGTGGTGACGATATTTCGACACAGTTAAGACGGGAATATCAGTTTTTAAAGCGGCTGGAGTCTCGTGGGGTCTCGCCGCGAGCGATTGCGTTTTCAGCTGACAGGTGGCCGGTTTTAATTACAGAAGACATACGTGGAACGGAGTTGAATCAACTGTCGCGGGAAGAACGCATCCAGAGCCTGCCTCTGCTGGCAGAGGCATTGAAACAGATTCATCAGGCCAATCTCGTTCATGGAGACATCAAGCCGGGAAATGCACTTCTGAGTGATGTTGTCGTGAGATTAATCGATTATGAACTTACTGTAGAGCAGGGGGAAACAGGCAGTCGAGGGGGGACGCGCGGTCACATTGCTCCGGAAATTGATGGAGAGATCGCCGCTGATTTCTCTCGTGATATTTATGCTCTCGCGGGTTGTGTCTTCGAGGCTGTTCTGGGAATTCCTCCAGGACTGTTACCGGGGAATGGACAGCAGCTGGCTGATCTTCTGAAAAATGAAGGTGAGTGTTCTGCAGCAGCAGTGATTGAATCACTCACCAATCCCGATCCTGAAAGGCGTCCCGGGATCGATGATGTCTGCAGAATGTTGCGGGAGTTTGCGGACGATCATCAAGCCGATTCCGTTTCCAGGCTGCCGGGCGAAATACAGGACACGGTTGCCTTACAGCAATGGGCCGATCATGCAGCAAGAAAAGCGGGTCGGCAGATCGATCAGTATTTGAAATCTGAGGGGAACCAGTCCTGGTGGCGAAACTCACACAATATGCGGCACTTTGACTGCGAGGCCATTAATCTTGGTGCTGCCGGCATTCTCCTTGGTTTGGTTTCCATCGATCAGGCCTGTCAGACGGATGAATTCAGCCACCGATTACAAGCGGGGGCTGAATGGCTTGCCAGTCGATCTCCCCGTGGGCAGGCAGCAGGATTGTTTACCGGGAATGCTGGAGTGGCACTTGCACTGTGCACGATTGGCAAACGTGATCAATCGGTGAAATCTATTCAAGCTGGTTTGAATCGGCTGGAATATGCTGCGTTGGATCATCGCGAACTGGATTTATTTTCCGGTTGTGCCGGCGTCATCTGGTCCGCATGCCTGATGGCAGAGATTCTAGACGATGCCTCTCCGATTGACTTAATTCAGCCGACCCTCAAACGGCTCCATGAATGCCGGCACCTGAGAAAACAGATGCCGTTCTGGTCTATCAACAGGGAGAGAGAACCCGACTATCTGGGCTGTGCACATGGATCAGCGGGCATCGCTCTGGCATTCGGAGCACTCGGTCGTCAAACCGATGATGACAGACTGACGGAGCAGGCCATCGACACTTTTTACCGCCTTGCCAGGTATGGGAAGAATGAGCGGGGAGATGCGTTAAGGTCGATTGTTGACCAAGGCGGGCAGTATGCGACAGGGGCCTGGTGCCATGGCGTCGCGGGATACCTCTGGTGCATCTTGCAGAGTGTGGGGGATCACGCAGCCCTTCGGACGGAAATTGACTGGGCCGTGGAGCGTCTGACAGAGAGTCCTGCAGTGGGGACCCCGACGTACTGTCACGGCCTGGCAGGTCAACTGGAGTTGTGGATGATGCTCAGGGAATTACCGCGTTTCCAGGATCTGGCGGAGCAGCGAGCTCACCGGGTTTCGAGAGCATTGCAGATTTTATGTGATGAAAACGAAGCGACCTGTGCGTGGGTTTCGGATGACCCGGAAGTTACCACACCTGATTTATGGGTTGGCTTTTCCGGTCCTGCCAGTGCGCTGGCGAAGTACTCAGCCCGAATCACATCGCCACTGTTGTCTGGCAGTTGGCTCAAAGCCTGCTCGACGTCAGTAGATACCAGAGAATTCGATTCCATTGTTGAACAGGGGATACTGCCATGATCCGAACCGGGGAGTTGAGCTATGCCACTGGCTTTGCTGCAGACGGTGTGGTGTGCTGTCGCGGCCTGCTGGACCGGTCTGGACTTGAATACGCGGAGTCAGCTTACCAGTGGTCGTTGGATCATCCGGGGCCCTTTGCCAGTGAAGTTCTGAGTGGAGTGCCGGGTTCGTTTTATCAGGATCATGCCCATCCGGATGCGTTTCCCCACTATCGCTCTTTGATTGTCGATTCGGGGCTGGCACAGCAGGTTTCTCAAATCTTGGGAAGTCAGAATCTCTGGCTGCTTTACGAGCAAATCTGGCTGAAGGAAGCAGGAGACCGCTTACCGACACCGTGGCATCAGGACTTACCCTATCTGCCCCTGGAGGGAAAACAGATTGCCACGATCTGGATTAATCTGGATCCGGTTCAGCAAGCAGATTCTCTGGATTTTGTCCGGGGCTCTCAGCGGGGCCCACTCTATAACCCGACCACATTCGATGCGAGAGATCGCGCTGCGCAGATGTATGAAGCAGGTGTCTGGCCCGCATTACCCGATATCGAGTCGGAGCGAACGAGGTGGGATATTGTTTCCTGGGGGATCGAGCCGAGCGATGTGCTGATCTTTCATCCGGCCGTGTTGCACGGTGGGGCGGGAACGAAACGGGGAACGCGGCGGCGTTCGATTTCCCTCAGGGTCATCGGCGATGATTCGTATGTGGCTGCACGACCTGAATCTGGTTTAGCCGACGGGGATCGTCAGGAGGACGACAGACATGATCTCGATCCATTTCAGATGCTCGCCGGTGAGAAACCCGGCACATTGTTCCGACATGCTGCCTTCCCCAGAATCGTTTGAGGGAGTGTAGCGTTTCCTGACAGTGTGTCTGACCAGTATGGAATTATCAAATATGTATTTTGCCGGCTATGCGAATCCACTTTCCTTTTGCCCGGGGGAAACCGTTCATGATTCCCGATGCTGACTGGTTTGAAAAGGACATCCAGTATGAATGTGACTGATTGTTCATTCGAAACTTTGTCCGGCCGGTTTTCTGCTCTGGTTCGTTCCTGGCGAGGAACTGTGTTGCCGGACGATCCCTGTGAGCTGGAACTACCGTCGATCACAGAACAGATTCGGCAGGAGGCAGAATTGCGATTCTTTGTCGATGGGACAAAGAACATGGGGCATCAGGTTTCAACATTGACGTTGATTCAACGTTGCATCGCGCAGTGTGACTATCGCGGCCACGTAAGGATTGTTTATGCAGATTACAATAATCCGTTTCTGGGCTGTACTGCCGAGAAGCTGGCTCTTTTATTTCAAGGACTGGATCGAGATCGGATGCATGCCAGTGTTTTCTCAATTGGTTCCTGTGTACATGTCACCTTCTGGCCTTATCACCGTCGAGCTGAACTGCAGCAACGGGTGAGATTCGGATTTACCGGCGGCGCAGATGACATGTCTGTGAATTATGCCGCGGAACTGAATGTTGATTGCTTCTGCCGAATTCAACCTTATTGCTGGGATGACTTACCCGGCCAGAAGGAAGATATTTATTACCAGAGTTCCTGTATCGAGTGTAATGACGGACGTCGATTTTACCTGGTTGATGCGTTACCGGAATTCAAGGCCCTGGTTATCAATTCGCCTGAACCTCCGCCGACTGAGGTGAGTGCGCAGACCTGGAACTGGTATCAAAGTGCTCAGGCATTCGATCTGGAACAGGGCAATAGAGTGCGGAATACTTACGTTCTGCAGCAGCGACTGCAACAAGCAGATCCGCCGTTAATCTGGCCGATCTATGGATTGCAACATTTCAGAGAGCAGACTCCTTTTATCGCCCTCAATTGTGTTTCCGCTGCCTGTCGGTTGATGAAAGGTTCTTCGAAACCAGTAGTGCTGGCGTCCTTTACCCCAGAGGAAAATCTTGAAGAGACCTACAGGCTACTGAATGCTCTGGCTATCGATATGCAGCGGCAGGATTCCGAGTTGAGCAGATTGTCTGAGACCATCCTGCATGAACTTTCAACTGACGAGTTGGTGATCGACGCAGATGTGTCAGCACCTTATCTGGAAGAGATTCGTGGGGAATTTCGAGAATGGATCGAATCGCGGGGGCGGTTGTTTGTACTACCAGGTTTTT
The DNA here is from genome assembly GCF_040219335.1 of Gimesia sp. Classification (NCBI taxonomy): domain Bacteria; kingdom Pseudomonadati; phylum Planctomycetota; class Planctomycetia; order Planctomycetales; family Planctomycetaceae; genus Gimesia; species Gimesia sp. The sequence goes on from NZ_JAVJSQ010000021.1 coordinate 93,296, forward strand.
CAGCCGCCACCGGGCAATATGAAAACATTTCAGATGCGTTGCAGAACACGCTTCCGCATCTGCAGAAAAATGATCTTCTCTGGATCGGCCTGGGGCCGCAACCTCAAGAAATCTTTCAGGTCTATTATAGTCAGGCAGACATTCCGGGAATTATAGAAGGGCAGGCATCAGTGAATTACCTGCTTTCGAATGGAATTCCGTTCATTCAACTGATCCGGAAAGAACATTCATTTACGAATTGCTATCCTTTGCGCCCTCTGAATTATGATTCCAGTCATGTTGTGAAGGTGTTGAATGGATTTGCTGCGTGGATCAGAGATCGCTGTCCCGATCTGAAAGCCAGCGATCTGAGAGAGGAGTCTGTCCTGGCAGCAGAACTTGTAACGGGGATCTCTGAAAAAAGTGATGGTGAGAACCCCTTCGATGCCTATTTTCAGCGAGTTAAACAGAGCTGTCAACAGCCGGGAAATGACAAGTTTCTGGTCAGCCTGGTTGCACTCAGTCTGCTGTGCAATGAACAGAGAGGAAATGCCAATGCTTCATTCTGAGTCGACACAGAAGTTCGATCGAATTCCTCTGCCCATCGATGATCAGAAATTCAAAGCGGATCCGTATCTGTTTTACAGATCACTTCAGCAGTCGGGAGAAAAGCTGGTCGCCATCAGCTTACCCGGTGGTCTGGAGGCCTGGCTGGTGCTGGATTACGACCTGACCCGGCGCCTGATCAATTCTCCGGATCTGTCGAAGGATTTCAAAAAGTACATTGTGGGAGGATCCGCTGAGGGAAGAGAAGAATCAGCGACAGACCTGCATCCGATTTATCAACATCTGCATACCACCGATCCCCCCGAACATACCTCCCTGCGCTCGTTGCTTGCTACGGAATTCACTCGCAGTCGGGTCTTACAAATGCGCCCTCAAATTCAGGAAATCGCAGATCAGTTGATCGCGGAGATGGCCCCAAGGGGGGAGGCAAACCTGCTACAGGCGTTTGCGTCACCTTTTTCATTGCACATCATCTGCCAGTTCCTGGGGGTGCCGACGTGTGACATTCAGTTGATTGGACAATGGTTACAGAGGTTGAATCAGGCTGATCTGGAGGGGACCGCAGTTGCACATGAGATCGCTGCGAATTTTCAGAATTACCTGTTGGATCTAGCTGTCAGAGAGCGTGGTTCAAATTCTGACACCTTATTCAGGCGTCTGGTAACGCGTCATGCTGATGGTGATCTCTCGGAGAAAGATTTAATATCCAGCAGTTTCCTGCTGTTGTCTGCAGGATACGAGACGGCTATGAATCTGATTGGAAACAGTGTCTTGACACTGTTAACGAAGCGTGGGATCTGGGACGAGATTCAAAGTGGTCAATATGAGCTGGCAACGGTAGTGGAGGAACTGCTCCGCTGGGAGTGCCCATTGGAGTTCAGTACTCTGCGCGTGGCGATCAGGAAGATCGAACTTGAAGGTGTCAGTATTGAGCCGGGGGAAAAAGTGCTTTTCTGTTTCTATGCGGCAAACCGCGACTCTCAATATTTTATGGCAGGAGAACAGCTTCAATTTCAATGCAGGCATGCAACGGCTCACATGTCGTTTGGCTTCGGCATTCATTACTGTCTGGGGGCAGGTTTAGCGCGACTCGAAGGTGAGGTTGCTATCTCATCACTCCTCGAAGCATTTCCCGAGATGCGTTTAAATCCGGAGCAACCAGAACCTCGGTGGCTTCCCGGATTGACGATGCGCGGTTTAGATCAACTCCCCGTTCGATTCGATTCGGAAGGTTTCTTACCTGAGGGAAGAGAATGAGAACGTGAGCTAAAATGAACCCGGCTGGTACTCATCCAGTCGCCACGTTTCCTGACAAACAGCCAATCTCCGGGTGAAGTGATCGACTTCCAGGTACTTCTGCGTGGTGGCGAAGAGGTTTCCGTCCAATGCCAGCTCGATTTGCAGAATTGGCGCGTGGACCTGTTCCAGGAAAATATTTACCGACCCAAGGGCGGAGACGTGCCGACGAAATTCGGATTGACTAGCGGATTATTATTTCCCGTCCGGAGTATTGCCGGAGAGAACTTGCGGGGCGGGGAGACCTGTGGGTTGTTTCGGCCTCGGCGTTTCAGAACTATCGCCGGCTTGTCACCGACCGGATGCAGCGGGATGGATTACAGTTCCGGGTTAATGGTACTTCGAACCCGGTTTATGAGAGTAATCGTCAGTTACAGGCCTGGACCGTAAATGCCTGGCGACATGGGGCGACCGGCCTGGTTCCCTGGCAGACGGTGGATAAATCAGGGAAGGTGTTGCGAAAGGGCGACCAACTGGGCTGTTCATCTTCGATTAAACACCGGAAGCGAAAACGGTGATCCGCCACTCAGCTCGTCACAACACCTGTCGTGAAGCGGAGCAACTCATTGAATTCCTGTTCCTGATTCAGCAGCGGCAGGGCTGGACAGCCAGTCAGATGCGGGCTTTTATCGAGCACTACATCACCTTGACCGGATCGGTGCGTAAGCAAAACGATGACGCTGCAGTGACAGAGGAATACGAACGGAAGACTCCGTTAAATTATGATTGGTTGAGACAGGCATCCGCTGTGCAGTTGCGTTGGTCGTTCATGCTCACGATCAATCAGCTTGCTTTCTTGCTTTTCCTTTCCACGTCAAAGTTGATACCATATGTGCTTTTGACGAAACGCTCATATTAGAACCGCAATTAATAGCTCAAGAAAATGATGACAAACCGAAGTGATCAAAGACTTAATTATCTTGTAGACCTGCTCGATCTTGTTGTTCGTGAACAGGTTGGAGAATCCCTGGCCGATGTGATGCAGAAGATCCGCCGATTGGCGATTGAACGTCGATCCGGGCTTCCCGATGCTGAGAAACGCCTCGTTGCCACCCTGCAAGATCTCGAACCGTCTGAATTGCGTGATGTAATCCGCTGGCTCAGTCTCTTCTTTGACCTGGCAAACGCCGCTGAAGAACGCGTTCGTATTGAAATTCTCAATGAGCGCGATCGGAAATCTCAAATCCCCGGAGCCCCACGGAGCGAATCGATCGCTGCTGCCATTTCGGAATTGCACCAACAGGGACTTCCGGCTGCCGAAATGCAACGCTGGCTCGATCAGTTAAAGATTGAACCGGTGTTCACAGCTCATCCTTCCGAGGCAAAACGACGAACGACGCGCCAGTTACTTCGGGGAATTCGGCAACATCTGCCGGATATCGAGGCCAGCGGCAAGACGGATGTTGAACAGGAACTCGTGGCAGATCTGACAGTTCTGTGGCAAACAGACTTCATCCGTCCAGAACGCCCTCCGGTGATGAGTGAAGTCAGTCGGGGGTTGTACTTTGCCTCAACACTCTGGGACGTTGTACCTCGTATTTACAGCGAACTGAAGCAGGCACTAGGCCAAACTTATCCCAACCACCATTTCGAAATCCCGCGGGTGCTGTCATTTGGAACCTGGATCGGTGGCGACCGGGATGGTCATCCCTTTGTGACCGCAGATGTGACACGTGAAACATTCGTAAAGCTGCGTCGGGCCGCCGTTGAAGGCCACTTGCGAATGTGTCAAAAACTGCGGAAGCTGATCGTGATGTCCGATCAGCAGATCTCTTCCGAACCAATCCTGCGCGAGCGGATTACACGTTGTTGTGAGAGCGCTCCCGATCTCAAGGATAAACTGGCCTCGATCTCACAAATGGAAACGCCCCGGCAGTTTATGCAGATGCTGGAGTTCAGATTGGAACGAACTCTCGATTCGCTTTCCCAGGATCAGCCTGAAGCCGGTAGCTATGAATCTGTCGAGGAATTCCGCGATGATCTGGAAAAGTTGCATGAGAGTGTTCAGAAAAATCGGGGACGAAGAATTGCCGAGCAGTATTTGCAGCCCTGGATCGACCTGGCACGTACCTTCGGACTTCACTTTGCCTGCCTGGACGTGCGACAAAATTCGGTTGTTCATCGCCGCTGTCTGGATGAGGTCGTCTCTTTGCAGAAATCGGACGATCAGGTCAATGCCCTCGATTTTATATCATCGGGCATACCATGCAGCATCGATGTCTCTCAACTGAGTGACGAGTCCCGTGAAGTTTTTGAGACGTTGACCTTATTGGCGGAAGCCTACGATCAGTGGGGATCGGAATCGATTGGCGGATACATCATCAGCATGACGCATTCCGCCCAGGACGTGATGACGGTCCTCTGGCTGTGGCGAACCGCCTGGCTTCAGCATCATGGCGAGGGGCGCGATGTTCCAGCTTTGCCGATCATTCCTCTGTTTGAAACGATTGAGGATCTGCGGAATGCTGCATCAATTCTCGAGCAACTTCTCACAGATGAAAATTACCAGCAGTACCTGACGGAAACGGACCAGCGGGTTCAAATGGTCATGGTCGGATACTCCGACAGTACCAAAGATGGCGGGTATTTGACGGCTTGCTGGGAATTGCATCAGGCCCAGGAGCAACTCGCGGAGACTGCGGAGAAGTATCATATCGGACTGACGGTGTTTCATGGACGCGGCGGAGCCCTGGGACGAGGTGGCGGACCTGCCGCACGAGCGATTCAATCTCTGCCCCATAATTCCGTGGCGGGACGATTGCGGGTAACGGAGCAGGGAGAAGTTCTTTCGGAACGGTATGATGACCCCGTGATTGCGCATCGCCATCTCGAGCAGGTCTTCAACGCCACGCTGATGGTGAGTGCGGGTCCGCGGCAAGATCTGAATCCCTCGTGGGCAGATACCATGGAGCAACTCTCCACAGCTTCGTTTCAGAAGTATCGGGAGTTGATTCAGCATCCCGGTTTCCTGCATTATTTCGATCGAGCGACACCCATCAGTGAGATCGAAACTTTGCCCATCGGATCCCGACCATCCCGCAGAAAGGCGGAACATCGGACTCTGGATGATCTTCGTGCCATTCCCTGGACGTTTGCCTGGACGCAATCTCGTCATCTATTACCGGCCTGGTATGGAATGGGAACCTCGATTCGAAAGTTTGTCGATCAGGATGGCTCGACATGGGCGACGCTTCGTACGATGTACCAGCATTGGCACATGTTCCGGGCATTGATCGACAATGCGGAACTCGCTTTGGCGAAGGCTGATATGCAGATCGCTCAAGAGTATGCCGTTCTGGCCCATGACGAGAGTGCAGCCGAGCTCTGGGAAATGATTTCTACGGAGTTTGAATTGAGTCGTGGTTCGATTCTGATGATCAAGGATAATTCCGAATTGCTGGCTGATGTTGAGTGGTTGAAGAACTCTGTACGTAGCCGTAACCCTTATGTTGACCCACTCAACCTCGCACAGGTCATTCTGCTGGAACGAAAACGCTCTGAAGAAGCTGAAGCAGCAGACAATGACGATCTGGTTCATCTGATTCGAATGTCGATTCAGGGCATTGCTGCCGGTTTGAGAACAACGGGTTAAGTTGATTCCAAAATTCTTTTCTTAGTTCCAGGTCGCTGATCGCTTATGTTGTGTTTTTGAAATCACAGTTTCGTGTGTCGGTTTCCCGAACTGATGAAATTATCTATTCGGATGGATGACGCCTGCTGGGCATGTGTGCCTTCTCCTCAATCGGTCCAGAATCATGATTGGTAGATCATCAAGTTCTGGTTCCGGTTAAGGGGGCGAGGTCACCCCTTTGTGGTTGATCTTCGGTCGCAAGCCTCAGAAGTTCTCTGCGAGCAGACTCTAAGGAGTCGACCAAAGCCGCACCACCATGCTCGTCATTTTCAGCGGCGACAATCTGTAAATCGTTCACGCCGATGAAGCGAAACACCGTCTGTAAATGTGGATCAAGATGGTTATTTTTCTCGTTTCGACCGCCGGGACCATACCCACCATCACCACGGGAGATCACCGCAATCATCCGTTTACCGTGAACGAGCGGTGTATACGGTGATTCTTCGTCATCGGGATTAATTAAGAACGTTCGACCTATACGCACAATCTGATCTATGTAAGCTTTGAATCCGCTTGGCATTCCGAAATTGTAAAAGGGAATCCCGGCAACAATCACATCAGCCAGTAATAGCTCGTCTATCAGTTCGTTGCTCAATCGCAGGGCATCCTGCATTGCCTGACTGCGTTCATTCGGTGGCGTGAATGCCGCTGCGATCCACTCTTCCGTCACATGTGGCAATGGGCTTTGTCCAATGTCACGATACGTCACGGTGCTGTTGGGGTGGTTGACCTGCCATCTTTGTACATAGTCGGCTGTGAGACCACGTGTGTGGGAACGGTCGCTGCGAGGGCTTGAATCAATGTGGAGCAGGTGAGGCATTTCTGTTCTCCTTTTCAACAAAAAGTTTTGGTATCTGAATTACAGTAACAATGCTGGTATAATTGCCATTCACGAGGCAGGTTCAACCGGGCACAAATTTGTGGGGTACTTTCTTTTAAGTAGGGTGCGGGAAATATGAGTGAGATTGATGTAACCGAAGTCTTCGAAAAATGCCTGGGTTGTCGCTACATGGTGACACTGCTCCAACGCATTGAGCAGGGAATTCAACGACCGGGGCAATTGGAGAGGGCAGTCGATGGGATGACTGCGAAGGTCCTTTCGGAACGCCTCAAGCGACTCGTCGAATATGGCGTCGTTGAAAAGACGAGTTACCCCGAAATTCCTCCACGAGTCGAATACACTTTGTCTACATTTGGTCAACGTTTGCTGGAAATCATCGACGAAGTTGACATTCTGCATCAGGAGGCTCGGTTGAAGAAATGACAAACCGCCCGTGGATTCCCGCCTTCCAACTCCAGCATCAGCTGATCGCATAACAGGAAAAAGATAATACCAGCTTGAAGTGGAGAGCATGACAAAGTTAGAGTGGTGAAATAAATAGTCCTGAAGCAAATTCAGACTCAATCCAAGTGATCAATGTAATCTCGAAGTAGAGAGACTCGCATGAAAATTTTCCAGAATCTGTTCTCATCATCCATCATTATAGTTTCTCTGCTGATGCAAACCGCCAGCGCAGCAGATACGGGGAAGCTTTCACTGAAGAAGAAGCAAATGCTCAAAACGATGTCGCCGTTGTTTAAAGCCATTTATCAAAATCCTTCAGGACTGGAAATGATTAAACTGAATGGCGTTTCACCTGATAATGGTCGCACATGGAAGCCTGTAAAGCCCACTCCCGATTTTGACAAAGACCTTCCCTACGGCTACCGACGCAGTCATTACGGCCTCTGGCGAGATCCGGTCAACGGCAACATCGTGTCACTTTTTAACTGTATGGACACACCAGATAAAGATCCCAAGGCACATGAACCACGCTGGCAATGGCACTGGTATTACCTTCGTTACCGTGTCTCGACTGATGGGGGACGCAGCTACCTTTACGACAAACCCATCGTCCAAAAGGGAAAGGAGTATTCCCCCGAGCACCCGGTCGACGGTGTGCACATCAGTCAGAATTGCTTCTTTCTGGGTGATCTCGGCTGTGATCCGATTCGTACCCGCGAGGGTACGATCCTGGTTCCGATGCAAATGCCCCCTCTGGCAGATGACGGCAAGAGTCTTCACAATCCCGGAGGTGGCTGGTACTGGCTGCAAACCAGAATTCTCATCGGACGCTGGACGGATAACAACGATCTCGAATGGGAGTCGTCAGAACCGATCGAGGGTGATGGGAAACGCACCGTCCGCGGTTTGTATGAACCGACCCTGGCTCAACTGCCGGATGGGAATCTCATCTGCGTTATGCGTGGCAGTAATGGAGGCAAGAGTGACCCTTCGAACAAGCTCCCCAGCCGGAAATGGATCAGCGTCTCTAAAGACGGCGGCCACAAGTGGAGCAAGCCAGAGCCCTGGACCTACTCTGATGGAGAACAGTTCTTCTCTCCCTCTTCAATGTCAGAACTGATCACCCACTCCAACGGTCGTACCTACTGGATTGGAAACATCAGTGAGAAAAACTGCCAGGCCAATCATCCCCGCTGGCCTCTGGTCATCGGAGAGGTCGATCCGAAAACTTATGGAGTCATTCGCGATAATCTGGTTGTAATTGATACGAAACAACCTGCTGAGGAGGATGTGAACCTGTCGCACTGGCACGCTATTGAAGACCGCCAGACGGGTGACATCGTCATTACGACGTCCCGGGCGAGTAAGGGTTACAAAAGCCGCACTCCGGTCATTTATACGATCGGTGTGGAAGGAGCCCGTCCGCAGGAATGAAGCGGGGCACACTATTTAGTGTCTTGGTTGCTTTTATGGCCGTTACGACTACGCCAGCACCGTAAAGCGCAACGCAGTCAGTCGTGAGACGAAGGCGTGTTGATGTTCCTCATGAGCCCATGAGTCAGAGCAGATTGTTGACGCGACGCGTGAGCGAGAGATCGGGCTGCCTCGGTCAATATGACCATGAGGCAGCCCCGTTTGTGAATTCTCGCATCGTGTGATGTTACTTAGCAGCACCACCGGGCGTTTTGGAGTGCGCGTTCTGCGGGAAGTCGAAGGTCAACACAAGTGGCTCGTTGCCGGTGTTTTCGATTTCCACGCCGCCGTTATTCAGGGCGGCCTGAGTGATGAACCCGATCTCGGGATAGAGCTCGCCCAGCTTCATATCCTGGTGATATCGCACATTGAGCTTTCCAACACGGCCGCTTCCGCCATTCGTGTGGAACAGGGTGGGGCTCTCCGGGCAGAATTTCGTCTTGGCGCCAGGCTCAATAATGAGACGGAGAATGGAGCACTTCTGATCGCCGAGGAAATCGCCGTACACAATCCACTTTGCATCGACTCCGTCGCCTGCGAATTCTTCAGCAGTGATTGCCGGACGTGAATTCTTCAGAACGAATTCCGGGTCCTGATTCGCTGCGAAGTCGAACTTTTCAACCAGGTACTCCCAGTCTTCGTGCCGATCCTTGGGATAGTCTTCTTCCCGGCAGGCATAAAACGCGTCGGCTGCTCCGATACGTCCGTCAAGCGTCAGGTCCTCAGCCAGGAAGTGCTCATCCATTGTGACATGCAGTTCGTGTGTGCAAAGATCCGTCGGCGAGTGCAGCACGCCGTTGGGCATCACGAAGCCATTATCAATATGCATCATCGTGTGCGGGGATAAATGACGAACCCCGTTGTAATCACCTTTGCCGAAACTCTTCATGCAGTCAAGAAACTGATCTTTCGTGATGAACGGGTACAGTCCCATTGCTGTGGTGTGATAATGGGACGGGCAGACGCCAGGGTTGTCGTAAGAATTGATGTCATAGACTTCCCACTTTGACCAATGAAGGTGATGCGGAATCGGATTCAGATTATCAAACTTCTTGGATACAATCGGCCAGGTCGGGTCGCCGTACAGCGATTTCGAGAAGGCCGTGATCTTCTTACCCATGACCGTTTCCGGATTGGCGAGGATCAAATCCTGCAGCGAGATGACCTGTCCGTTTGGAGTGAGTACGTGCGATTCCCCTTCGCGAAAAGGGGCCTTATTCGTGCGTGTATCGATGACCCCCGTCACGATGGGAACGGTGCAACCCATCCAGATTTCATCGAGCCCCGTACCGTTCATGTAGTCCGGGTAGTACGACTGTGCATCCAGGCGAAGGCGTTTCCCTGGCGTACAAAAAGTCCGGCCAGCGTAACGGTGGAGTAATTGCAATACCCCGTCGGAACTGTTAATGCAATCATCGAGAATCGCATCCGATCCTCCTCTGGTTCCGTCGATGACATCATGTTGGGGGTATTCGTGCAGTTTATCCGCGAGAATTGACGACGAGGCAGTCATGTGTAATACACCTTTATGAGTTTTGAGAAGTGGGCTGGTCCCAAAGAATGTTGTGGAGTGATGATAATGCTAAAAAAGAGTTTCTGTCGCAATTCTGCTTATCATAATAAGAAAAAGACGGGGGATCTAATCCCGCGTCCATAAAACCAGCAAACTCTTTGATATCAAATGGTTACAATGTGAAAACTGGAGGCGGCGGGTTTCCAGTATGGAATTGGTAAACACCTGAAAACAAGTGATTTACGGAAGAGCTGTTTCTCTAATTGAACCTATTTAACTCTTAAAAGTCTCAAAAATCAAGGAGCTGGTAAGTTGGCCTGATTGGTGGCGGCGGGGATCGCTCTTGAGCTGGACTTTTAAGTTGAAAATAATCCTGGTAAGTCCGAGTGAATTGGACATTTGAGAAGAGACGGCCGGCGGGACTATCGATTTGGGGATTTCCTGGATCGGACACAGTCGGAGAGCAAATCGGACATGTTATCGGACGATTGATGATACTCAGCATTTTCCTGCTAAAGGATCAGACAAGTCCCAGAGCCAGTAATTTTGTCTGTGCTTCCGGCGTTAATATGAAGCCACATCCTCCGTAGAAAAGAAGATACGCGGCAGGCGATGACCTGTTTTTATTTGAGATACATAAGGCTATTCGCAGGCGTGAGAACCAGCTCGTAAACACGGTGACTTTCGAAAGAAACTGACGAGTGAAAGTCCGCACCGGGCCTGGAGAAGCTCAGTTCTCTGGCAGCACGATCTTTTTCCATATCCCATCAGTAGAGTACTCAAGCGCCTGTTCCTCATCCAGTGAGACGAGATGCATCCAGTTGCCGCTTAATAGATTCATAATACTTGGATGTTTGGAAATAATTTTTTCGATCAGGTATCTGGGAGCTGCAATTACTATATGTAACCGGATTGGTTTGTGATCGAATCTTGATCCTGTCTGCAGCGATTGCCAAGGCGAGCCTGTTGTCAGATCACCGCGCTTATCAGATAGAATTCCCATGCCCCCCAAGACGTTTTGGAAGTTCAAATTACTGCTGCCAAACTGATGATTATCGACTGCGGAAGCGTAAGATTGCATGTTCTTGCAGTGTGCAAAAATCATCGGGGCTGTCATGATATTCTCAAGCACGATCCCTTCTGGATCGTGACTGTGGTCATAACTGCACAAAAACGTATTGGCTTCAAGATCATTTTCCCGGATGTATTTTTGTGAGGCGATGACGAAGGCCGGTTTCCCCGCCAGTTCACACTCCGGACCTGCTTTTGACCATGCACCAGCTGCTGGCGATAACTCAATCATTGAGTAAGAATTCGACACAGGCATTCGCTCGGTGCGATCTGATTCTATTGCTGATGACTTACCTGTCGACTCTGATACGACTTTTGTATTGTCTGTCTGAGCTGTGAGTCCACGCAGCAGCTGATCGCGAAAAGCAATTTCCGAAGCGCGTAACAGCGTATATCGCAGAAGCTCATCATCATGCGCAGAGGTTGATGATTTAAATGAAATCGGGTGTTTGCTGGGATATTCGCTCCAGTCAATCTCGAATTTCTGAGCTCTTGAAAGTGCTGCATCGTACGCGAGTCTTATCGCCAGCAACCCTGAGAGATCGTCAATCCCTGATTCAATTGCCTGGCATTTTATCCGGGCAGACCAGCAGTGAATCGAAAATGCCTGACACAGTAAATACGTTTCCCAGAGAACTGGTGGAACTTTCAGGCTTTTCAATGAAGAGATTATCGAGATCTCAGGCGTATGTGGAAGCTGAGAAATGTATCTACGCAAACCGGACAGTCCACGGAATTCGAGGTTTCGATCATAGACCGATGCCGATCGCCAGGATTGATATAAAGTCAGCTCCTTCCAGGGGCTCGGCCAGATTGCTTCTCCCTGATCATAATGCATTGCACAATACTTTGAGATTTCGTCATAGATCAATTCTGACCAGTCGGAATTAGTGTTTTGATCCAGCAACTCAGACAGTGTGCGAACCGGTCTGTTGTGTTGCTGTATCAATTGGTCAGGAGCACGGTCCTGGTTGTCCACGTTGTCGGCCAGTTTTTGTAATCGTTCGGCTATTTTCTTCGCGGAGGGAATATGATGTGTACCGACTAGATAATTCTCCAGTTCCTCGATTGCAGACTGGATGTGTTCAATTCCGAATCGTCCGGAATGAAACTCTTCGGCATAGAATTCCAGAGGCATCAGGGTGTCATAGTCTGAAAAAATTCGTAAATACTTTCGAGCATTCAGGAATGATCGCTCACAGATTCCATGATAAGGATTTACAGCTACCTGATCTTTGATAGGCGTGACAGATGAAATCACTCGTGAAACAACATGAAGTGCTTCGGAAAGGTGCTCTACCAGGTGTACCTGTGCAGGAGAGTATCTATTCAGCAATGTGGGCAAAGGAAAATATGTTGATTCAGATTTCTTTTGTGACATTGTGGCACTCTTTCCAGTAGCTTTGATTGATATCCGACTGCAAAAAATGATCTGGCAGGATTATTGGCTGACAGGATTTTATAAACGTTGTCCGAGCATCATCTCATCAAAAAATAATTGAAGACTGTTTAATCCAAGTGGTTGAGTTCACTTGTTTTCTGGAAACCGGTCTGTGAGCCCGGCGTAGAGCAGGGTCAAATCAATTACAGCAGGCATTATGGTTTCTTTTGAAGCAAAAATTGAAATTATAATACACGTATCATAAAGCACGAAATAAAATACGTCAATAATATTTCGTCATATGTTTAGAAGATCTTGAAACATTTTTCTGAGATGAATTGAGAAGACTTCTGTTCATCGAGAAATTAGAAAAAGAAGTTCCTGGCTGTCAGGCGTTAACAGATCGTTGAGGGAAATGTATTGTAAAAACTGGGATGGTGCCGGACGTCTTTGACGTAACTTGATAATGGTTTTGATCAATATGGGGTTATCGGACGAGTTCTCGTTGAAAGAAAAAACTCGTTATGAGAAACCGTTTACGGGTTTATCCACTAATAAACTGTAGAATTTCTGTCTGTTACGACATTCTCTAGAATTTTGCGCGAGTTCCGGACACTCTCATGCCGCGATATTATGAAGATCTCTTTCCCCGGGCACTTTGAATCACCAGAATCTGGATATGTTCAACAGCAAACGTAGGCAACGCAGCTATGAACATCGACTGAAGGAACTCGTTCGATCCACTGGCAATATTGACGTCGCTCTTCAGCGTGGGGGCCTTCGATTTTACGGCCCGAGGCTGGCTGACGAAACGATGTCGGATGTAATTACCGTCGACGTTTTAGATCTGAGTCTGGAGGAACTGCAATGTGAGATGATTGCATTGCGTCGTCGCAATGCTCGACTGATCGCTTTGCTGCGTCTGATTAACACTGTAATGTAAGTGACTCGCTTCACCCTGTCACAAATTCGGCTTCCGCTGGAAGCCCAAAAGCTCCGTCGGACTGAGTATACCCGTCTGAACCCATTACTTTCATAAAACGCGCTGCAGCAGATATGAAAACAACTGTCCGACTGTCTGGAATCATGTGAGGAATCAACGGCACAGACACTCATGCCTGGTCTTTGCCCGGCAGACGGAGTAATCCGTTTCCTGGATTATCAGGCTCAGCGTTTCCGATTCGCAGGAAATTTCGCACTAGAATTCTCATATTTAGAACTGGATATTAGTTGCTTGCTTTCGCTTAAACAGGCTGTTAATCTTATTCGCGTGGAGAGTGAGCAGATTACTTATTAGCATTTGGTACCGTGTTACGGTATCTACGGGTTCGTTCATGTTCACTCGGCTCCTTTTAGCGAAATATCATCACGCACGCAGGTGGATCGGCCTGTTTGTGTTGATTTCAATTGTGTCTTCGCTGGTGCCGCTCCCATTGAGTCTTTCTTCTCCCGTGGAAAAAGATCTTTCCACTCCTTTCCCCTGCCAGAATCGTCCTTGTGGCTGTCAATCTGCAAAACAGTGCTGGAAATCCTGTTGTTGCTTTACGAATCGTGAAAAAATCGTCTGGGCCAAGGCAAATCGCGTCGAGGCTCCCGCTTATGTTGCTCAGGCTGCTAAGAAAGAAAGCAGGGAAACAGCCTGCAGTTCAGGGAGTTGTTGCTCTGAGAAGAAGCAGCATGCAGCGGATCTTCCGGTGCTCAATGAAAATCACCCTGGCTGCTGTACTTCGGCCAAGGCTGTTACAACTCAATCTGAAAAAACAGCTGCAAGTAACACGGACAACGGTCCCGTGATTGGTCTGTATGCCCAGAAATGTCAGGGGCAGGGGACCTTCTGGAACAGCCTTCCCTGGGCGATCGTGCCTGGCTTACAGGCAGAAGTACTGGTCTTTGCTCCGGATATCTGGAACCCTTTCTACTCGGTGAAAGCGCCAGAGAAGGCGCTTGAGCCCCCCACACCTCCCCCACGCATCGTCTGAGTCTGGTTCTCTGTCGAGTCCGAATCTTGCCTTCTGGTTCGTAACAGACAGTCGTTTTGCGCCTCGCTTTAAGTAGCAGAGAGCGTGCGGCTTGTGCTGGCGCGCTTACGGTGGGCATAGACTTACTCTCCACAAAGTTCGTTTTGATCTGCTGTGAGCGTGCTACCACTGGCCGCACTGCCTCCGCCTATCAGACTCGACATCCCGCTTTGGTATTCATTCTCAACTGGTTGTTCTGATGTAACAGATGTTCTCAGAACGAAGCAGAACGCTCTTTCTACGTCCGGATATATCTAATGAAAAAATGCTTTCAATATACCAATTCAGAACCGCAGACGATTCGTCGCGGCTTTACACTGATCGAACTACTCGTGGTCATTGCCATCATCGCAATCCTGATCGCCCTGCTGTTACCAGCAGTCCAACAAGCGCGGGAAGCGGCAAGACGTACGCAATGCAAGAACAACCTCAAGCAACTCGGACTGGCATTACACAACCATCACGATGCTTTCCTGTATTTCCCTTCGCAACGCGATCAGGATGAAGCTCCCGTTGATCCCTCCCATCAGAGTTTTTACCGCTGGTCTCCATTGGCGATGCTGACTCCCTACCTGGATCAGTCCAATATCTATAATCAGCTCGATCTGAAGTCCCCCCTGTATCTCTACAGTTCTGGTCCCCCGCCTTCCGTGACGACGAATCCTGCGCTGTCTGGTGTTGTGAGTACGAAGGTTCCTGTATTTCTCTGTCCTTCGGATATTCACGAACGCGTCAGTAATACCTGGGGAGCGACGAATTATGTCTTTTGTCAGGGTACGGGACAGGATGGCGGTGCTTATGAGGACACTGACGGAGCGTTTGCCATCGATTCTCGAACGAAGGCCCGCGATGTTACAGACGGACTGTCAAACACGGTATTCGTCTCCGAACACCTGATTGGAAGTGCTGCTTCCGATTCGACGCGGGGCGTGGCTAACAGCGGCTCCGAATGGAACCTGGCTTCTGTCTGGAATGCGTCTGCTACGGCCGTGGAAGATTCCTGGTGTCTTGATAACTCGGCGACAGTGACGTTTCAACGGGGAGAGAAATGGGCTGATGGTTCAGTTAATGATACCGGCTACAACCATTTCCGAAATCCCAATTCCCGTACCAATGACTGCTATTCACGCTATTCCTCTTCGAAAAGTGCCCGCAGTCGCCACGCTGGTGGGGTGAACGCCCTGCTGGGGGATGGCGCTGTGCGGTTTGTGAGTGAAAACATCAGCATTGAAATCTGGCAGGCCCTGGGCAGTGTTTCCGGGGGCGAAGTGATTGGTGAATTTTGACAGACATCCCGTGTGCAGGGGACGATCGCTCCCGCAAGACGTCCCTTGACTTATTGATACAGGAAATCAAATTATGAGACTTCAAATTGTACTTACGTTGTTATTGTTGTTTTCCTCGGCACTCTCAGCCCAGGATCGCTGGCCAGGATTTCTGGGCGTGGGGGCCAGCAGCATCTCAGCATCATCGATTCCCACGGAATGGGCGCCCGATAAAAATCTGGCATGGCAGGTTGCGATTCCCGGTTATGGACAGTCCAGCCCCGTCATCTGGGGAGAGCGGGTTTTTGTGACATCTGTTGAGGGGGAAAATAAAGAGATCCTGCACGTGGTGTGTTATTCACTGCGTACAGGCAAGCTGCTCTGGAAGCATTCTCAATCATCAACTTTTCCCGAGAAAAACAGTGTCTACATCAGTCGGGCTGCACCGACGCCTGTGGTTGATGCAGATGGAATCTATGCGTATTTTGAAAGTGGTGATATCGTTTCGCTGACACATACCGGACAACACAACTGGTCTGTCTCATTGAAGGAACGTTTTGGCGCTCCTCAGAATAAATTTGGTCTGGCAGCCTCCCCGGTCCAGTTAAAAGACCGGTTGATGATTCTGATCGATGATGAAGGCCCCTCCTGTCTGACTGCGATCAGTAAAGCTGATGGTAAGACTCTGTGGAAAACGAATCGCAAAAGTCGGGTCAGCTGGAGTTCTCCCATGCTGGTTCCCTTCGACGATTCGGTTCAGGTGGTCTGCAGTTCCGCGGGGAGTCTGGATGGATACGATCCTCAGAGTGGAAAGTTGTTATGGAGTTTTAACAAAGTGGGGGGGAATGACAAGACAACTCCGCTACCTGTCGGGCAGGGGGCGTTCCTGGTGGGGGCCTCACCTGGACGCTCAGGAGAAAATAACGATTTGGCGAAAAAGTCCAATGGACTCTTTGTCGTAAAGCAGAGTGGTAAGGAGTGGATTCCCCAATATGGCTGGACGAACCCCGGTCCCGTTCCTTCCTGGGCATCGCCGATGATGTATCGTGGATATGCGTACTGGGTCAATCGTGTGGGAGTGGTATATTGCCTGGACATTAACAATGGACAGGTGGCTTATACGGAACGGCTGAAGCAATCCTGCTGGGCGACTCCTGTAGGGGTGGGAGATGATGTTTACTTTTTTGGTAAAGACGGGATCACCACAGTTCTCAAATCTGGAGCCACGTTTGAAGTTGTCGCAGAAAACAGACTGTGGACAGACGATGCGCCTCCTGTAAATCAGGTACCTTCCGCTGAAGAAGAATCAGAGGACCGCCGCCGTTCCGCGGCCCTGTTTGCCCGACCGACTGTCTATGGCGTCGCGCTAGTGAAGGACTATCTGGTACTCAGGACAGGCAGTCAGCTGTTCTGTATTCAATCACCGCTTTTAGCCTCATTAGATTGATCGTGGGAATATCAATCGGGACGCCAGCAGTCTCAGGTTCATGATCAGTTCGGACTGGTAGAAGTGAAGGTTCGAATCAGGACTGAAGTACCACCGTCAAGATTGTAACAACATGCTGGCGCCGATAGTCACGTCAATAAAAACTCTTTCCTGAAGATCTGAACCAATCAAATGGCGCTTGTGAAATGACAAAAAAGAAAAAAAGTTCCCCCGGGAAAAAAATGAAGAATCCAGCGACCAAAGTGAAACGAAGTCTTGGTACAGAACTCTTTCTGGGATTTCTGGGCTGCGTGGCTTTGTTCTATATCCTGATTATCGTCTATCACTTTTCCACACCCATGCAGCGGGCAGAGGCAACAGAGCCGGACTGGCTGGAGCAGTGCCGGCTGTTCTGTGCTGAATATGGGCTTGTCTCTACGGGAGATATCAAAAAAGATGCAGAGGCTTACCTGGAAGTAACAAACAGGGAAACGCTGTCTGCGTCATTGAACGAGATTCTGTCTGATTCTCAATTTGACAAAGCGGAAACACAACAACATCCATTTCTGCATCGACAGGGGACCGACTTCATTTTACCGGATGTGGAAGGGCAAGCGGTATCACTGGAGTCCTTCAGGCTCAAGAAACCTGTCATTTTAGTTTTCTACTATGGCTATTACTGCAGTCACTGTGTCGCTCAACTGTTTGCTCTGGAAAAAGACCTCGCGTATTTCCATGAGATGGGGGCCGAGGTGATTGCAATCAGTGCTGATTCGAGTGAGTCCACGCAAGAGAAGTTTGGAAAATATGGGAGTTTCAGCTTTCCCGTCTTATCCGATCATGATTATCGAATTTCAGAAGCATGGGGTGTTTACACCCGCCCCTCTCAGGAGCAGGCCGCAGATTTATTGCATGGAACGTTCGTCATCAACCAGGCAGGTGAAGTGGTCTTTGCAAATCGTGGCCATCAGCCATTTGTGGATAACAAATCGCTTCTCCACTGGCTGGCAGAACTCAAGCGGGAATCAGCAACCCAGGTCGCCGATACCTCTGGTGATGCTACATGACAGAGGCGACGAGACTGAAACCGGTTGTTTCTTTCTGTCTTTTGAAGTGATTAATCAGTCTCCAATCAAACTCCAGATAAACTGTGGCAAGGAAAACTGGAAATGAAAAATTCCCCTACTTACGGCAACGTAACCGTACGAGGATTTACACTTATTGAACTACTGGTGGTGATTGCCATCATTGCGATTCTGATTGCGCTTCTGCTGCCCGCTGTGCAACAGGCGCGTGAAGCGGCCCGGCGTGCGCAATGTAAAAACAACCTGAAACAACTGGTGCTGGCAATGCATAATTATGAAAGTGCCTATACCCGTCTGCCCAGCGGTGGTAACGGTGGAGGCAGCACTATGGCCAGCAGTGATGCTTTTTCGGTGCATGCCCGTCTGTTGCCGTTTGTGGAACAGGCAAATGCACAGAACGAACTGGATTTCAACCTGCCCGTGCTGAACGGCAGCCCGCCTGCATTTCACAATCCTGCTTCTAAGATCCTGATTTCCTTTTTCATGTGTCCCAGTGACAGCGCGCCACAAACGGCGGAAGTTATGTTCGGGTCGATGTCGTTTGGGACCGGGTTGGCAGGAACCAACTATGTCGGGAATACCGGAACCGGCATTTCAGGTGGAGGAAAAGAGTATTACGATCCTGCTTTTCCCACAGATGGTATCTTTTATTTTGACAGCAGTACACGCTTTGCAGATATCACCGATGGGACAACCAATACGATGATTATGGCAGAAGCACTGCGTGGTCCCGGCAGTGACCTGTCTGCGACTCCTTTATCGGGACTGCAGAAACCATATCGTGTCGCCGCCAATCTGAGTTCGGGGCGATCTCGAAATGGTACTGCCCCGGGGGGAGTTTCTCCTATGTTCAGTGAATCCGACATTCAGTCTGCTACGAGCTGGAGGGGAGATCGAGGGTTTCCCTGGATCTGGGGTCAGGCGAGCGCAACGCTGTTCAACACATATTTGGGGCCCAACGCACATCTACCCGATGCATTTGCACACAGTCGAGGCTGGTTCGCAGCGCGCAGCCTGCATCCTGGCGGCGTGAATATCGGTCTCGCGGATGGATCGGTCCGCTTTGTCAGTGAAAATATCAACCTTGACCTCTGGCGCGGTCTGTCCACGCGCGGGGGAGGAGAGGTTCTTGGCAATTTTTAATTCAGTCATCCGGGCGAGGTTTTAAAATGAATCACAACAAAAACAGAAGATCAAAACATAGATATAGGCTGACTTTCATCTCGATGGGAATTGTCATCAGCATGTTGATTGTCTGTTATTGAAATCACGGCAGTTTGGTATTGTTCGATCCAGATCGTACGTGACTCAGTCATGCTTCACTGGTATTGGGATGTATTTGATCTTCGGTAACAAGGAACGGCGTGCCACGATCATTTAGTGATTTTTATCCTGGAGAGTACGGTCCAGCCATCGACCACCGGTAGATCGTTGGCAAATCTGACCGCAGGACGGTTCTGCCACGGGTCCCGGATACCAAGCGCCATTCGATATTCTCCGGGCTGTACGTCGAAGGAAACGTTCGCCGACTCCGAGAACTCACCCGGTTGCCAACCTCTCACGTCCCAATTCGTTTTCTTACTCATGATGATCTCACCTGACGAATCAAGCAGAGCCAACTCGACCGCCCAGGGATAGTAGAAGGGCGCGACCCCGTTGTTTTGCCCTTTGAGAGAAATCTTGATGGCGCTGTTGGCTTCAGCCACTCTCGTATGACTTAATTCAGTCAGTTGGAACTCGTATCCCATCTTTCGTATGAGCGCCTGACTGCGCTCCAGGAATTCTTCACTGTCTGATCGTTCCAATGCCGGGCAGTACGGCCCAATCCACGAAAAATGGGCTCGCTCCAGCATGGTCAGCGTCGTGTTGTATTGACTGCCAAGCCATTGTTTTGCTTTATTCGGGACCATCTCGCCGCCAATGACGGCCTGCTTCCAGTTGTTGACTCTCCCGGACGATCTGACTCCCGACAGGAAACTCCAGTCTTTACCATTGTCGGTGTCCTCGGGAAACATGTCGTCGTGAAATCCGATCCACGACTGCTGACCGGCGTAATCACGGGCGTAGCGAACCATCAATGACTTGTCAGGAAACGCCTTTCGGTAAGCGTCGATGATCCGTCTTTCTGTTGCGGCCGTAGCGTAGAGTTCCTCACGCGGCCACGTATGCCATTCTCCCCAAAATCCGAGCAGACCTAGTTGAATGAATCCGATGCGTGGATGCTTGTTGTACCGTTTACCAAGCGCCTCGATAAGTCGCTCCATGGCTGTGATCATTCTGGGATCGTTATAGTCTGGAGAGAGTCCGCCGCCATGTGCCTTGTACGGCGTCTCCTTGACTCCAGCTTCTCGGATCCAGACTGGCAATCCTGACGGTAACGAGGGATAGTCGATGTAAACACGAAAAATGATATGCTTGCCTTTGGCTGCCTCCACATTCCATGATTTCTCCCAGGCATCGAAGCGATAGTTCCCCGGGGTTGGTTCAAGTTCACTCCACGGGACGTACAGAAAGACCATCGAGTACGGTTGGCGTATTGTCCCCGCGTCTGTGTACGGGCACCATCCTTTCAGCGGATTGTCGAGCGGTCCCGGTTGCGGCAGTGGCCTGACAACCATTTCTTCGGCGTTAAGGCAGACGGAGCCCATTAATAAGAGCAAGACCGATGAAGTGATTGCCGTGATCAATCTATGTTGCATAAATCCAAGATTTCCTCTGCAGGGGATTCAATATGAAGCCGGAACTGCTCCAGACCCATTTCGAGTGCCAGTTTAACATCGCCGCCACCTCTGAGTCTATCGCCTGATAAATTATATGGCGTTTGCTTGCCGTAGCTGCAGATGCGAAACGCAGCAGTGCTGTATCAAACGGCCCTGGAGACGACGCCGATTCAAGATTGTGATTTCCCGTTAACCGGGAATGAAGGCCGTCTACTCCCTTTATAACTGGCAATAGTCCCTGTGCAGCTTAGAAATATTCATCTTTAGAATCACAGTACTCTCAATAAAATAGTGCAATCCAGATCGTCTCTTGAACCCGCACCTGTCAAGTATCGATCGGAAACCTGATTTCGTCACGATGACTGACAGTGTCCCGCTGTGTTGAGTTTATGATTTTGTGAAACGGCGTGGGGGAGTCAAGTGGAATGGGTGTGTTGACCTGCTCTGAGTGTGCAGTGAAGAGGCTTGAGTCTGTTGTGAATTGCTCTGAACATGCTGCGAAATGATTTGAAAATTTACGAGACATCGAGAACCGGTTCATTTTGTTCCGGTGAAAAGCGGGAAAAATCGATGGCGATTCAGGTGCTTCTGAGTCACAAGTGGGACAGGTTCCAGTGCACACTTCATCCGCCTCGCGCGCGAAGCA